>NZ_JAYMZS010000023.1:0-97856 GCF_035828755.1 Amycolatopsis sp. H20-H5
CTTCCCGAGGCGCACCGCCCGCGACGCCAGCCCGCCCAGCAGAAGGAATGGTCACACGCAAACACTCGCACAACCAGCAGCCGATATCACGAACCGACACGCATAGATCTAGCTCTGTAGTACTAGGGCTCGTGGGTGTTCCGGCCGGTTCACACCGGACGGAACACCCACGGGCTTTCACGGCCGGGGAATGTTGCGGAGATTGGACTTCGCCAGCTGCAGCATCCTCCCGACGCCACCGCTGAGCACCGTGCGGCTCGCCGCGAGGGCGAACCCCTTCACCTGCGCGGCGGTGATGTTCGGCGGGATGGACAGCGCGTTCGGGTCGGTGACGACGTCCAGCAGCGCAGGCCCGTCGTGGGCCAGCAGCTCCTGGATCCCGGCGCGGACGTCACCGGCCTTCTCGACCCGGATCGAGTGCAGCCCGGCCGCCCGCGCGATCGCCGCGAAGTCGACGTGGTCGTGATCGGTGCCGAACTCGGGCAGCCCGTCGACCAGCATCTCCAGCTTCACCATGCCGAGCGAGGAGTTGTTGAACACCAAGGCCTTCACCGGCAGGGCGTGGGTCTTCAGCGTGAGCAGCTCCCCCAGCAGCATCGCCAGGCCGCCGTCGCCGCACAGCGCGACCACCTGGCGTTCCGGCGCCGCGGCCTGCGCGCCGATGGCGTGCGGCAGCGCGTTGGCCATGCTGCCGTGCACGAACGAACCGAGCAGCCGCCGTCGCCCGTTCGGGGTCAGGTACCGGGCGGCCCAGACGTTGCACATGCCGGTGTCCACCGTGAACACCGCGTCGTCGGCGGCCTCCTCGTCGAGGATGTCGGCGACGTACTCGGGGTGGATCGGCGTCTTGCCCTCGACCTCACGGAGGTAGGCGTCCACCACCTTCTGCAGGCCGCGCTCGTGTTTGCGCAGGGTGGCGTGCAGGAATTCGCGCTCCTCGCGCCGCCGCAACCGCGGCAGCACCGCGCGGATGGTCGCGCCGACGTCGCCGAGCACGCCGAACTCGAGCGCCGTGCGGCGGCCGAGCCGTGCCGGGTCGACGTCGACCTGGACCGTGTTGCGCTGCGGGAGGAAGGTGTCGTACGGGAAGTCGGTGCCCAGCAGCAGGACCAGGTCCGCGTCGTGCATGGCGTCGTAGCACGCGCCGTAGCCGAGCAGCCCGCTCATGCCTACGTCGAACGGGTTGTCGTACTGGATGAACTCCTTGCCACGCAACGAATGCCCGACCGGCGCGCCCACGGCGTCGGCGAGCTGGAGCACCTCGCGATGGGCGTCACGGCACCCCGCGCCCGCCATGATCATCACCTTGTCCGCCCGCTCGATCCGGTCGGCGAGCGCGGCGACGTCAGCCTCGGCGGGGACGATCGCGGGCGGGTGGCCGAGCGAACCGGCGGTCCCGACCGGGTGGGCGGCGCTCTCGTGCGCGACGTCCCCCGGCAGCACCAGCACGGCGGCGCCCCGGCGGCCGACGGCGTTGCGCACCGCGATCCTCGCCAGCCGCGGCATCTGCTCGGCCGAGCTGACCAGCTCGCAGTAGTGCGAACACTCCTGGAACAGCCGCTCCGGATGGGTCTCCTGGAAGAACCCGGTGCCGATCTGCGCGGACGGGATGTGGGAGGCGATGACGAGCACCGGCGCCCCCGAGCGGTGCGCGTCGAACACGCCGTTGATCAGGTGCAGGTTGCCGGGGCCGCAGCTGCCGGCGCAGACCGCGAGCTGCCCGGTCAGCTGGGCTTCGGCGGCCGCGGCGAACGCGCCCGCCTCCTCGTTGCGCACGTGGACCCAGTCGATCCCGCCCTTCGCCGCTCCCCCGCTGCGGCGGATCGCGTCCACCACCGGGTTCAGGCTGTCGCCGACCACCCCGTAGATCCGGCGTACCCCCGATTGGATGAGCACGGCGATGAGCTGGTCGGCCACGGTCGTCATGGGCGATCCCTTCAGTCGATATCCGCAGTCTGGCACCGATCGAACGGCCCCGCCTGATCCGACCGTGCCATTGACAACTAATCTTGTCAATGGCACGGTCGACCCTTCCGGAACCGGCCGAAGGAGCGAGGGACATGACCAGGGAGTTCGCCATACGCAAGGAGGTCGAGCTGCGCGCGGCGCCCGAGCAGGTGTGGGAAGCCATCGCCACCGGCCCCGGGATCGACGCCTGGTTCATGGGCCCGCACACCGTGGAACCGGGCGAAGGCGGCAAGATCCGGCTCGAAATCGGCGAGTACACCGACGAAGCGACCATCACCGCCTGGGAGCCGGGCACCCGGCTCGCCTATCGCGGCGGCGAGCAACCGGACGGCACGTTCCATGCCTTCGAGTACCTGATCGAGGCGACCGACGGTGGCACCTCGGTGCTCCGGTTCGTGCACCACGGGTTCGCCGGGGACGACTGGACCGCCGAGTACGACGACATGACCGCCCGCGGCTGGGAGCTGTACCTGCACACCCTCGGCCAGTACCTCGAGCACTTCCCTGGCCGCCCGGCGACCTTCGTCGGGGCCGACGGCCCCGAGTCCTCGGCCGCCCCGGAGGCGTGGGCAGTCCTGCTGCGAGCGCTGGGCTTGCCGGGGACGCCCGCCGCCGGTGCGCGGGTGCGCCTCGCCGTGACCGGGCTGCCACCGATCGACGGCGTCGTCGACTACACCGCCCCGTCCTACCTGGGCATCCGCACCACCGCCGCGCTCTACCGGTTCCACGGCCGTTCCGACATCGGCATGTCCGTCGGCGTCGGGCACCACTTCTTCGGCCCGGCCCCCGACTCGGCGGACTCCTGGCGCGGCTGGCTTTCCGCCACGCTCGGCTGAAGCCGACTCGATCGGGGGTTTCCCGGTGGTCACGAACGGCTACCCTGGGACTACCGATCGGGAAGGAGCGCCGCGCGGGCCATGGCGGAGAAACTCGGCGAGTACCGGCGCAAACGCCACCCCGGCCGTACCTCCGAACCCCTGCCCGAGGACGCGGAAGCACCGGGCGGCAACGACGTCTTCGTCATCCAGGAGCACCACGCGAGCCGCCTGCACTGGGACATCCGGCTGGAGCGCGACGGCGTGCTCGTCTCGTGGGCGGTGCCGAAGGGCCTGCCGCTGGATCCCGGGATCAACCGGCTCGCGGTGCATACCGAGGACCACCCGATGGCGTACGCGACCTTCGAGGGCGACATCCCGGCCGGGGAGTACGGCGGCGGCCGGATGACGATCTGGGACCACGGCAGCTACGAGACGCTGCACTGGAACGACCACAAGGTCGAGGTGGTCTTCCACGGCGAACGCGCCAGCGGCCGCTACCTGTTCCTCAACCGGCACGACCCGGACGCCGAACGCGACTGGATGCTCAAGCGCCTCGACCCCGCCGAACCGGGCCGCCAGCGGACGCCAGGGTTCCTGGCGCCGATGCTCGCGCGCGCGGGACGGCTGCCGCCGACAGCGGAGGACGAGGACTGGGCCTACGAGTTCGACTGGTCGGGTCTGCGGACGATCCTGCGGGTCGGCGGCGGCCGCGTCACCGCGTACGACGACGCGGGCACCGACCTGACCGCCGGTTTCCCGGAGCTGCGCGGCCTCGGCGGGCAACTCGGCTCCACCGAAGCGCTTCTGGACGGCGAAGTGGTCGTGTTCGAGGACGGCCACCCCAGCCCGGACGGCCTCCGCCAGCGCGTCGAGGCCCGCGCGAGCGGCACGAAACGTCTCACCGCGCGGTATCCGGCGTTCTTCCTGGCCACCGACCTGCTGCACCTCGACGGACACTCGTGCCTCGAACTGCCGTACTCCCGGCGGCGCGAACTGCTGGAGGACCTCGGACTGGCCGGGCCCCACTGGCAGGTACCCGCGCACTACCGCGGCGACGGCGGCGCGGTGGCCCGCGCGAGCCGGGAACACGGGCTGGCGGGCATTCTCGCCAAACGCGCCGACAGCCGCTACCGGCCGGGACGGCGCACCGGCGACTGGCTGTCGATCACCGCGCCGCGGGTCCAGCGGGTGGTGATCGGCGGGTTCCGGCCCGGCGGCGGCCGCCGCGCGGCGACGTTCGGCTCGCTGCTGCTCGGCATCCCGCACGGCGACGCCCTGCGCTATGTCGGCAACGTCGGCGTCGGCTTCCCGGCCGCGGAGCTCGAAAGCCTGACCAAACGGCTCAGCCGCCTGCCCCGCAAGACTTCCCCGTTCCACTCGGTGCCCGCCGCCCAGGTCGCCGACGCCCACTGGACGTCGCCCACCCTGGTCGGCGAGGTGGTTTTCAGCGACTGGACGGCCGCCGGGTGTCTCGGCACGCCCCGCTGGCGCGGCCTGCTCCCCCAGGCCGACGCCGCCGACGTCCAGCCCGACGGCTGAGGCGGTGCCGTGAAGGGAGCCTTCACGGCGCACAGCGGCAGGTGTAGGGATTCAAGAAGCTAACCGTGGCTGTCGCGAGGCTCATTTCCCGGGTCAACCGGTTGATGAGCCATGATCGCCTTCGCCGTGGTCAAGCCACGCTCGTCCGCTCCAGAAGTCCCTGAAGGCCACCATGACGGCGTCTAACGCCGTCATGGTGGCCTTCAGGGACAGTCGAAAATGGTGCGAGTGTCACGAGGCGTGTAGGGCCTGTTCGAGGTCGGCGCGGGTCATTTTGGACCGGCCCTTGATGTCCCGCTGACGCGCGAGCTTGTCCAGCTCGGCCTTGCTCAGACCGGCCAGGGCGGGCTGCTTTGCCTTGCCGCCCTTGGCTTTCTTCGGCTTCGCCCGGCCGCGGCGCACGCTGCGCGACAGCGCGTCGAACAGGTCGACCACCTCGCCAGACTCGTCCGGTTCCGGGTCCGGGGTGACCTTGCGCCCCTTCTTCTTCGCCTTTACCAGCTTCTCGACGCGCTCGGTGTACGTGTCGGTGTAGTCCTCCGGCCGCCACGGCTCGCTCATCGACTCGATGAGGTTCACCGCCATGTCGAGCTCCTTGGCCTTGGGCCGGACCGGGCCGGGCAGCTTGTCCAGCTCCTTCGCCGGGTCCCGCAGGTCGGCCGCGAAGTGCAGGGTCTGCAGGGCCAGCACACCATCACCGGCGCGGACGGCGGCGAGATATTCCTTGCCCCGCATGACGAACTTGGCGATCCCGGCCTTCTCCGCCCTGGCCAGCGCCGCGACCAGCAGCCCGTACGCGTGCCCGAACTCGGCCTTGGCCGGGGCCAGCCAGTAGCTGCGCTGGTAGTACACGGGGTCGATCTCGCCGAGGTCGACGAACGCGTCGATCTCCAGTGCCCGTGACCGGCCGGGCGCGACCTCGTCGAGCTCGTCGGGCTCCACCAGCACGTACTCGCCGTCGTCGAGCTCGTACCCCTTGACGACGTCGGAGAAGCCGACCTCGTCGCCGGTGCGCTCGTTGACCCGCCGGTTGCGCACCCGGTCGGCGGTGCCCCGTTCGAACTGCCGGAAATGCACGGAGTGATCACCGGTCGCGCTGTAGAGCTCGACCGGCACCGTCACCAGGCCGAGCGTCAGCACCCCACTCCAGATCGGCCGGGCCATCAGAACCTCCTGAGCAACTCGAGTGCCTTCGTCGCGGACGCGGCGTGCGCGCGCATGTCCAGCCAGGGATCTTCCTTGCGCGCCAGCCGTTGTTTCAGTTTCCGGGGGTTCCAGCCGTCCGGCTTGGCCCTGGTGAGCTCGGCCCAGTCGAGCGGCGTCGCGACCCCGGCACCCGGCCGGGCGCGCAGCGAGTAGGGCGCGGCGAACGTCTGCGCGTAGCCGTTCCGGTTGGTGTCGAGGAAGACCCGGTGGCCGCGCCGGTCCTTGCGCTGTGCCACGGTCATCTGGTCCGGGTCGGCGCGGACCAGCAGCTCCGCCGCGCCCCTGGCCAGCGCGCGGACGACGTCGTGGCCCGCGGTCGCGTCGAGCGGCGCCACCACGTGGAAACCGCGGCCGCCGGTGGCCTGCAGGTAGGGCGTGAGCCCGATCGCCTCGTACACCTGGCTCGCCCCGCGCGCGATGCCGCGCAGCTCCTTGACCGTGACGCCCTCGGGCGGGTCGATGTCGATCACCACCAGGTCCGGCTTCTCCAGGGCGTCCACTGTGGACGTCCAGATGTGGAACTCGACCACCGCCTGGTTGGCCAGGTACACCAGCGTCGCGGCGTCCTCGCAGAGCACGTGCCGCACGCTCGCGGAGTGATGCTGCGGGATCTCCTCGACCCGCACCCAGTCCGGGAAGTGGGAGCTGGCCTCCTTCTGGAACCAGGTCTGCCCCTCGATCCCGTGGGGGTACCGGCGCAGCGTCAGCGGCCTGCCGCGCAGGTGCGGCACCATCACCTCGGCCACCGTCCGGTAGTGGTCGACGACGTCGCTCTTGGTGAGCCCGTCGGCGGGGTAGAACAGCTTGTCCGGATTGGACGTCCTGATCTCGTCCGGGTCCATCAGGCCTCCCGCACCACGTCGCCGGGCGCCTTGTCCACGCGCACGCCGGAAAAGCGGGCGTGCCGCAGTTTGCCGTCGCCGGTCCATTCGGCGAACCCGGCCTGCACCACCAGTTCGGGCCGCACCCAGTGGCCGCCGCGCTCCCGGACCAGGCCGTCGAACGGGCTGGCGCGCTGTTCGAGCTCGCCCAGCCGTCCGGCCAGCTCACGTAGGACGGCGTCGTCGAAGCCCGTGCCGACCTTGCCCGCGTAGCGGAGGCGGCCGCCGTCGTAGTACCCGAGCAGCAGCGCGCCGAACCCGGTCCGGGTGCCCTGCGGGTCGGTGAACCCGCCCACGACGAACTCCTGCTCGAACACGCATTTGAATTTCAGCCAATCGGGCGACCGGCCCGGGTGATACGGCGAGTCCGCGCGTTTCGCGATCAGGCCTTCCCAACCGCGCGCACAAGCCTCCTCGAAGAATCTTTCGCCGTCGGCGTTGCGGTGCTGGGCGAACCGCAACGGGCCGTCGAAGTCGAAGGCTTCGCGCAGGAGCTGCTTGCGGCGGCGCAGCGGCAGTGGGCGCGCGTCGAGGCCGTCGAACTGCAGCAGGTCGAACAGGTAGTAGAAGACCCGCACCCCGCTTTCCCGCGCCCGCTTCGGATCGGTGAGGTGGATGCGGGGTTGCAGGGCCGCGAAGCTGGTGCGGTTCCCGTCGAAGGCGACGATCTCACCGTCCACGACGAACCGCTCGGCACCCTGTGCGGCCAGCGCGTCGGCGATCTCGGGGTACGCGCCGTTCATCGCGTGCCTGGTTCGCGACCACAGCGAGACGTCGCCGCCGTCGCGCGCGCAGATCGCGCGCACGCCGTCCAGCTTGCGCTCGAAAACCCAGTTCCGGTCGGAGAACCGGCGCTCGGTGAGAGTGGCCAGCATGGGCTCGAGCCATCCCGGCCGGACCAGGTCCGTCACAGGCAGCAGACTACCCGCGCGAGACGCCGATCAACCGCCTGAACAGGATCGCTCACCCGCCGGAGGAGTGCTTCCGGCCGAGCCGCAGGAACACCCGTTCGAGGTGCTGCCGGGCCGCTTCGGGCTGGGCCTTCCCGGTCTCCATCTCGGTCACGAGCCGGGTCGCCAGCGTGTGCAACTTCGTGTTGGAACGCTGCGACGCCTCGATCAGCAGCTCGAAGGCCGTCGCGGCGTCACAGCCGTACGCCAGCATGATCATGCCTTTGGCCTGCTCGATGATGGCCCGCGACGCCATCGCCCGGTGCAGGCCCGCGGCCTCGTTCACGGCCTCGTCCCGCTGCTCGGCCGCCATCGACCGGCGGCCGTCCAGGTCCACGAAACACCCGTGCACGGCGACCACCCGGCCTTCCCCGTCGCGCTCGGCCTCGCCGACGACGAGCACGGGCACCACCCGGCCGTCCACGGTCACCAGGCGATGCCGGACGCTGAACGGCTCCCCGCCGCGGGCCGCTCGCTCGACGACCTCGGCCAGCGGACCGAGCAACTCGGCGCTGGGCTCGGTCGAACCGGGCGGGTATCCGAGGATCAGGAAGACCTCGGGCGACCACCGCCACCCGGCGGTGGCGAGATCGAAATGGAAGAGACCTGCCAGCTCGTCGGTGAGCTCGTTCCCCTGCTCGCTCCAGGCCGGAAACATGTGTTCTCTGCTCCTGTCGGCACCGTGGTCCCAGGCGGGTCGCGCCGTCGCAGGCGACCCAGGAAGCAGAGATGGTAGCCGGACGATCATCGGGTGCGCGAGCACCCGCACCGAACAGACGGAGACCGGCTCACGGCTGCGCCGGACGGCTCAGCGCGGGTTGTGCCGTCCGGCCGTCGAAACGGGCCGGGGGCCGGAAACACGCGAAACCCGGCTGTCCTGACGAGCCGGACAGCCGGGCGGGATCGCTGGGTTGGGGATCAGATCGAAACCGCGTCGCGGCAGGCGTCGCCGACGCTGGAGCGCACGGACAGCCACGCGCCGACGCCGGTCATCTCGAGGGCGCGGAGCACGATGTGATGCGTGGCCACGACGCAGAGCCCCGGCGCGCCGGACCGGGCGTCTTCGAGAGCGCGCAGCCCGGCGCAGCTCAGAAATTCGACCCGGGACAGATCGACGACCAGCCGGTCGCCCAGCGCGCAGACGTCCAGCAGCTCCGCGCGGAAGCGGTCCACCGTCGCCGCGTCGATCTCACCGACGGCGGTGAGCACGAACATGCCGGGCACCGGCTCGGCGGTGGTGACGGTCAGACCGGGCAGCCCGGTCGGGTCCAACGGCATGGGAAGCATTCGGGTGCTCCTTCCCGGCTCCCGGCTCCGGCGGTGGTGCACGTCGAGCCAGCGGGGAAACCGGTATCTACCACAGGGTTGACCGGTGCACTTGTCTGAACGCCAGTCACTCGAGACTATGACGGTACGCCCCGGGCAGGCACCGTCAAGTCCGCGGGGGTCGATCACCCACGGGCGGTGCGGGGTTCTCGGACATGGGCGATCCCGCCGGCTACTCGGCATGAACCGGCGGGATCTGGCCGTGGACGAGCCCGGGCTGGCACACGACTGTTCTTTCGTTTACCCGATCATCACGCGGCTCAACCCTCCCTGCCGGTGAATATCCGGCGGCCCCGATCGGTGTCAGGAGGTCGCGGGCTGGGTAACCCCGGATCATGGACCCAAGCACGAACGGCCACTCCGGCGGATCCGGGGGCGGCCCCCGTTCGCCGGAGACCCTCGACGCCCAGATCGAACTGAGTCGGCTCGAACCAGGCCACATCGAACTACGCGTGCCGGCCGAGGCGAACCAGCTGTCCCTCGTCCGGCTACTCGTCCAGGGCATAGCCGCGAGAGCCGACTTCGACCTCGACGCCATCGACGACACGGTGATGGCCGTCGACGAGGCCTGCGCCTGCCTGCTCGACCACACCGAGCCCGGCCTGCCGCTCGTCTGCCGGTTCACCGATCTCGAGGGTGAGCTGCGGATCTCGGTCTCGGCTTCGCTGTCGCACGGCACCGAACCGAGCACCCAGCGCTTCGGCTGGCACGTGCTGGGCACCCTGACCGACTCCGTGTCGATGCGAATACTGCCTACCGAGATCGGCGGGCACCCGGAAGCCCGCATCGAGTTCGCCAAACGCCCGGCGGGTGTGCGCGAGTGAGCAGTCCGCCCGAACACACCGCGCGGAGCGCCCGGCAGGACGAGTACCGGCATTGCGCGCCCCTGCTCGTCGAGCTGGCCGGCCTGCCCGAGGATGACGCCCGCCACGAACCTTTGCGCGCCCGTCTGGTCACCGAGTACCTGCCGGTGGCCGAGCACATCGCCCGCCGGTTCACCGGCCGCGGCGAGGCCAGGGACGATCTGGTGCAGGTGGCGCGGATCGGCCTGATCCACGCGATCGACCGCTTCCAGCCCGACCGCGGGTCCGACTTCCTCTCGTTCGCGGTGCCGACCATCATGGGCGAGGTCCGCCGCCACTTCCGGGACAGCGCGTGGTCGCTGCGGGTCCCCCGGCGACTCAAGGAACTGCACCTGTCGCTCAGCCAAGCCACGAGCGTGCTGTCGCAACGCGTCGGCCGCGCGCCGACGCCCAGCGAGCTCGCCGCGCATCTCGGGCTGACGGTGGAAGAGGTCAGTGAAGGCCTCATCGCGGGCAACGCCTACCAGACCATGTCCGTGGACAAGGCCGTCACCGGCGAGTCCGACACGATGTCGCTGGCGGACACGCTCGGCGAGGACGACACCGAGCTCGAGCACGTGGAGAACCACGAAGCGCTGCTGCCGCTGCTGCGGGAGCTGCCGCACCGGGAGCGTTCGATCGTGGTGATGCGGTTCTTCGGCAACCTCACCCAGACCCAGATCGCCGAGCGGGTCGGCATCTCGCAGATGCACGTATCCCGGCTGCTTTCCCAGACGCTGCAGGAACTCCGCGCGAAACTGACCGCCGACGAATGACCGTGCGGATGGCCGCGGGGCGGCTCAGCCGAGCCACTCCGGTCGCGGTCCCTTGTGGACGGAACGCCACCGGTTCACGAACTCTCGGCGCAGCTTCCCGGAGCGTCCCGTGGACAGGCCGTGCAGCAGCCCGAAGGTGAAGCCGTTGTCGCCGTCGGCATAGGCCTTGATCCCGAGCAGGCGAAGGACATCCCTGGCCACCACAGTGTCGTGGTGCTCGCCCAGCGTGCTCTGCAGCGCTTTGACGCCCTTGCGCCACTCCCCCAGCTTGCGGCCGGTCACCGGGCGCAGCGCGTCGGCCGCGTAGCGCGCCTGCTTGGCTTTCTTGCGGACCTCGTGCAGGGCGACGTCGAGATCCCGCCCCTGCTCGGCGCCATCGGCGGCCGACACGCTCCGACGAAGCTTCCGCTCGGCCTTCACCAGTCCGTGGCGGAGTTCCTTGGTCCCCCGCCGCCCTCGCCGGGTGACCGGCGGACGCTCGACGAGCTCGTCCAGAGCCCGAAGCAGCCGGGTGTAACGCTTGCTGTCGAGAGCGCGAAGAGCGGCGTCGCGCGCCTCCTCCGCCTCGCGCGCGAAGTGCCTGGTGAGCGACCTGTCCACGCTGCCGAGGACGAGTTCCGGGGCCAGCTCGGCGAGTTCGGCGCGCAGGAGGGCCGCCATCACCTCGGTGTCCCTGGCAGGGCCGAGCGTGCCGCCGAGCCACTTGAGTTCCTCGGCCAGCGGCCTCGTGACCGCGCGGTCCAGGAGGTGAGGAAAGCTCTTGAGCGCGCTGCGCAGCCGCCTCGCGGCGACTCGCAGCTGGTGCACCGAGTCCGCGGTGCCACGCCGGACGCCGACGTCGTTGCGCCCCAGCGCTTCCACCTGCTCGCGCAGGTAGGCGACGAGGACGTCGCCCGCCCGTGCCTTGCCCTCGCACACCTTCCCGGGAACCTGCTCACCCATCAGCCTGCGCAGCTTCGAGGGCCAGCGGGAGCGCTCGGCCCCGGCCGCCCGCGCCGCGCTGTCGAGCAGGTCGAGCAGGCCTGGATCGGCGCCGCGGCTCAGCTCGATCTCCAGCTCGCGCCAGTGGTCCAGGTGCGCCGCGGCTCCGCCCACCTCGCCGGTCACCACGTCGTCGGTCATCGTGGCCAGCACCGCGCCGCGGTCGTCGACCAGGTCGTACGAAGTGCGTCTGGTCCGCAGGCTGGCGATCGGGACCAGCTTGCGGTCGAGGGTGTACGCCTTCACCAGCCGCGTCAGCCGCCGCGGCACGGCGTCCTGCTCCCGGGTGAGCGGCAGGGACAGCTCGTCGCGCCGGTCCTCGGACACGGGCAGCTTCAGGTGCCAGCCGTCGTCTCCTCCCCCGCTGCGGCGGCGCAGGGTGATGCCCGCCCGCGCGAGCCGGTGATCGCGGGTGTCGAAGTAGCTCGCGTCGAGCAGGGTTTCGCGCGGTTCCGCCCGGCCGGTCACCGGTCCGACCGGCGCGAGTGCGGGCACCGGCCTGCCGTGGCCGAGTTCGTACTTCCGTTCGATCTCGGCTTCCGCCGCCGGGGCACGGTCGCGCGTCCTCGTCACGGGATCTCCTCATCACTCGTCCGGGTGCACCCTGAGCCGGGTACCCCGGTGCGGGCGGCCCGGAAACCCGCGGCGGGAATAACCGCCGGGCCCGGTGGGTACCCGTCGGCAATCAGGCCAGGAAGGAGACACTCTCATGCCCGACCAGTCATGGAGCAGGAAACGCGAACGCCAGTACGAGCACGTCAAGGCGTCCGAACGTGAGCAGGGCGCGAGCCCGAAGCGGGCGAAGGAGATCGCCGCGCGGACGGTCAACAAGAACCGGGCGCAGTCCGGCGAGTCGGCCCAGGCCAGCCGGAGCTCCGTCGAGGACATGTCGCCGCAGAAGCGCGGCGGGTTGCGCTCCGGCAAGGGTCCCGGCGGGCGTACCAAGGAGCAGCTGTACAACGAGGCCAAGCGGAAAGGCGTCCGCGGCCGGTCGAAAATGACCAAGGCCGAGCTGCTGAAGGCGGTGGGACGCTGAACCCCGAGCACACCCGGCCTGACGGCGTCGCCGACGAGACGGTGGCCGCGGTGGGCAGGCTGAGCGAAGCGCTGGAGACCGTGGAGCGCGCCCGCGGCCACCTGTATTCGTTCCACCAGCTGACCGGGAGCGCCGACGCGAAGCTGGACGAAGCCGTCGAGCAGCTGCGCGCGGCCGGGCACGCCGAGCTGGCCGACCGGATCACCACGGACCTGATCGGCCGCAACGTTTTGCCCGGCCGGTGGACCTTCCAGCTCGTCGAGGAGTACGACGACGGCTACTACCGGACGTTCCGCGAGCTCGAGCGGGACTCCCGTGACGAACTGCTCCGCGGCAGGCGGCACGTCTTCGAAGCCGAGTTGAAGGACCGGAGGCGCACGCACGGGCATCCGGCACACCGCGCCGAACCCTGAAGCCTGCCGCCTGTCGCGCGGTTTGTGCAACGCACTGGTCCAGGCGTGCAACGCCGGTTCCGCCGCCGGTGCACGCACGGTCAAGCTGGGCGCATGAGCAAGCTGAGCCCCGAGCAGATCGCGCGGCACGCCTACGACGCGGGTTTCCGCGGTCAGGGACTGACCACCGCCGTGGCGGTCGCGCTCGCCGAATCCGGCGGCGACACCCGGGCGCACAACGCCACCCCGCCGGACAACTCCTACGGTCTGTGGCAGATCAACATGCTCGGTGGGATGGGACCCGAGCGCCGCGAGCAGTACCACCTGGACTCGAACTCGGACCTGTTCGAACCGGCGGCCAACGCGAAGGTGGCCAACAGCCTTTCGGCCGACGGCAAGTCCTGGGCCCCGTGGTCGACCTACACCAACGGCGCCTACCGCAAGCACCTCACCGCGGCCCGCAAGGCCGCCCACGAGATCGCGGCCGGGCACGGCAAGCACCCCGCCGTCACCCCGAAGGGCGGCGGCGGAGCGGGCAGGCTCCGGGTCGACAGCGCGACCCTCGACCGTTACGTCAAACGCTCCCGTCAGGTCGCCGACGCACTCGGAGAGGTCGCGGCGAAGCAGGTCAAGGGCGTGCGCGGCCTCGCCGACGACAGCTTCGGCCGGATCGGCAAGGAATCCGGCTTCGCCGACGCGCTCGGCGACTTCGGCCTGGCGCTGCAGAAGCAGGTCAAGGGCGTCGGCGCCACAGCGGACTCGCTGGCGAGCGCCGCGGCCAGGGCCTCGAAGTCCTACACCGAGCACGAAGCCGCCGCGGCCGCGCACCTGCGCGACCCGGCCTGAGCCAGGAGCAGCCATGGACACCACCGCACTGGCCCGGCAGTTCGCCGGGGATCTCATCGCGCACCGGAACAAGCTGGCAGGCAAGGCCGAGGACGCCGTCCGGGCGCAGTTCGCCTTGCACCAGACCGCGAGCTCCCTCACCGAACAGCACGACGCGCACCACCAGGAGAGCGCGACGGTGTTGAGCCACTGGAAGGGCGACGCGTCCGAGGGGTTCGGCCACGCCACCGCCAAGTTCGGCAGGCAGCTACGGACGACGAGCGCGGCGGCGAGCGCGGCAGAGCAGATCGTCGCCTCCGTCGCGTCCACTGTGGATGGTAGACACACGGCAGCGCGGCGGCTCGTCGACGAATACCTCGTCCGGGCGAAGCGGACACTTGACGCCGGGGTGGCGGTCGCCGGGGCCGGGTCCCCGGCGGCACTGCTCAAGGCCGTCGGTGCGGCCGCCGACCTGGCTCCGCACTACACGAGACAGTCCGCCACCAACCTGAGGCACGTCGACGCCGAGCTGACCGCCGCCGCGAAGAAGCTGCGAGCCCTGCATAAGGACCTCCGGCACGACGGCGTCGCGGATCACGCCGTGAAACCCACCCGGTACGCGAACCACTCGAAGCCCGGTCACACCTCGCCGAGCAAAGCCTCGGCGCGGGGCAAGGACATCGTCGCGGCGGCGCGCAAAGAGCTCGGCACCCGCGAGAACCCGCCCGGCAGCAACAACAACCCGTACGGCCCGACGGCCGCGTGGTGCTCCTCGTTCGCGACCGCCATGTGGCGCAAGGCCGGGGTGGACATCGGGATCAAGCCCTTCACCGGCGACGTCTACCGCTGGGGGCAGCACAACGGCCAGGCGTTCGGCAAGAACGCCCTGCACCAGGCCCGGCCCGGTGACGTGCTGCTGTTCGGCACCGGCCCGGAGAACGGCTCGACCAGCACGCACATCGGGATCGTCGAGAAGGTCGACGGCGACAAGGTGACCATGATCGAGGGCAATTCGGGCGACGCCGTGCGGCGCAACACCCACACGCTCTCGAGCGCCACCTTCTACGGCGGGGTGCACCCGTGAGCACCGGACGGGCGGGCGACGGCTCGATCGCCCTCGAGGTCGCGGCGGGCGGCGGCCTCAAGGAGCTGACGCTGGACGCGGGCGCGCTCCGCCTCGGGCCCACCGAACTGGCCCGCCGCGTCCTCGCACTGGTCGACACCGCGACCGCGCGGGCCAACCGGCGTACCCGGCACTCGCTCGCGGACGGCCTGGACGAAGCCGCCGCGGACGCCCTCGGGCTCAGCGTGCCCGCCGAATTCACCGAGGCGGCCGAAGCGACCACCCCGGACTCCTGGAGGGCCTGATGGCCGACGAACGTTCGGTCGAGCAGCTGCTCGACGACGCCGACGCGGCGGAGAGCTCGTACTCCGCCGGGCTGGCGGCGATCACCAAAAGTGCGAGCGCGGACGGCGTAGACGTCACCGTCGATCTGCACGGAAAGCTCATCGGCCTGCGTTTCGCCCGGCCCGCGCTCGAACTCACGCCCGCCGCGCTGTCCGGCGTCGTCCGGCGGCTCGTGGCCTGGGCTTCGGCGGCGGCGCTGGCCGACGGGCTGGCCGTCCTCGGTGGACTCGGCGAGGGACTGCTGCCGCCTGCCGTGCCCGCGCCACCGTCCGAAGAGGACGAAACGCCAACTCCGGCCCCGTGGGCCGTCACCGTCCACTGAGGACTGAAGGGCTACGTCTCGGAGACCGCGGCGAGCATCGACCGGAGGCGGTCGGCGACCCAGGCGCCACCGGCGGGCGTCACCATCACCCACGGCTCACCGCCGACGTCCTCGTGCGTCACCGCGTACCGGCCCGCCTCGGTGTCGAACCAGGCCAGCACCGGGCTGCGGGCGGTACCGGCGTTCGCGGCGAGCTGCCCGGCCGCGTAGCGCGACGAAGTCACCAGGGTGGCCAGCGGGCGAACCGCGCGGCCGGTGATCCGGGCTTGGGCCAGCGCGCGTTCGAAACCGCCGTAACCCGCGCGGGCGAACCCGTCCATGGCGGCCGAGAACACCGCGCGCGGCAGGCGGACCTGCTCGCCGGGGCCGGGTACCGCTTCGCCGAGCATGCGAGCCACCGTGTCGACGAGGTCGTCGCCGCGCATCGGCTCCAGGACGAGTTCGTCCTCGTCGAGCACGGCCAGCACGCCATGGGCTCCCCGGACCGCCGCGAGCAGCCGCCACGGCTGCTCCCCGACCACCAGCGCGTCCACCGAAAGCGCCGGGGAACCGAGCAGCACGAACAGGTCTTCCAGCTCGGGGTCGAGGTCGTCGCCGTCGGCGAACCCCGCCTCGGCCAGTTTCGCGAACACCGTGACGCCCAGTTCGCCCCGCTCGGCCCGCGTCCGCCCGTGCGCGGGCACGTCGAGCGGGTACGGCCGGGCGCCCCGCCCGAGATCCGCCCAGAGGAGGTCGAATTCCAGGTGCGACAGGACGATTCCCGCCGCCGTCGACGAACGCCGCGCCATGGTCCTCCTTCAAAGCCGGGGAAGGGCTCGTCACTCCCCCTTCGGCACGATAACGCGTTCTCGCCCATGATGGACGCGGGAACGCCGGATTTCCCGGCCGATCGGCGGGAGACGGACATGCGGGAAGACCCCGAAGACGGGGTGTCCAGGGGGTTCCTGGTCGTGCGCGCCTCCGGGGCGGCCGCCGCCAGTGCCGCGATACTGGGCGGCCAGGTGCCCGCACGGGAGATCCAGCTGCTGCTGCGCTGCACGGTCCCGCGCGCGGTCGCGGAATCGGGAGCCAGGCTGACTTTCGCGGACTGCACCCTGCACGTCCAGGCCGTCGGCCCAGGGCCGGAGGGTGAGACGCCGGGGCGGCGCGGAGTCGTCATGCTGACCGTCTCCGCCGCCAAGCTGTCCATCTCGTTCGAAGAGCTGCATCCGCTGATGTTCCGGCCGGTCGAGGTGGACGCCGCCCTGCGGGCGCTGTTCGCGGGCGCGGTGGCGCACGTGCTCGCGGCCGGGCCAATGCTGGACCCGCACGGGCTGGCGCACCACCTGCTGGGACTCGCCGAACTCGTGCTGCGCAGTGCGTTGCGGGTCGAGCTGGACCGGGTCGACGCGCTCGCCTCACGACGCCGCGACGCGCTGCGGTACCTGCGCGAGCACCTCGGCGATCCGGCGCTGAGCGCGGACCGGGTCGCCGACGCGCTGTACATCTCCCGGTGTCGCCTCTACCAGCTGTTCGACGACGGCCACGGGGTCTCCGAGCGGATCAAGGGCCTGCGCGTGGAACGGTCGAAGACGCTGCTGGCCGACCCGGCCAAGGCGGGACGCGGGATCGGCGAGATCGCCAAGGACTGCGGGTTCACCAGCGCGGCGCACTTCTCCCGGACGTTCCGGAAGGCGACCGGCAAGACCCCGCGCGAGTTCAGGGAACAGGAGCTGGCGCGGTGAGATCGACGCCGGTGACGAGCGTGCCCGCCACCCCGGCGACCTCCAGCCAGCCGCGCCCGCCCGGGGAGTGCAGGGTGAACACCACGATCCGCGGGCGGTCCGGGTCGATCACCACGGCCTGCAGTTGCGCGCCAGCGGGTGGCCCCGAAACGGCGATGCGTTCGACGATCACCACCGGATAGCCCCGGCCGGTGTGCGCGGTGCTCACCTCGCGGATGCCGGGCGCGGCGGAATCGGCGACGTAGAAGCTCAGCTCGGCGGCCGAGTCGACGTCCATCGGCCGGTCGAGCGCCACCACCCCGGCGATCAGCAGTGCCGGGTCAGAGCCGGGGTGTTCGACCACGGCGAGCAGGCCCGCGTCGTGGGCGTGGGCGAGTTCGGCGGACTGGATCGCGGCGGCCTCGAGCCCGACGTCGCGCTCGGCGTCCGGCCCGCGCAGCCGCACCAGCAGCGCGAGCAGGTCGGCCGTCGTCCGCTCGACCGAGCCCAGTGTCACCGGCGTGATTCCCGGAACCGCGGTGAGCCTCACCGGCCGCCCTGCGGTCGTGCCAGCGCGGCGGCGAAGGCGCCGACAGCTCCCGAAGGCGGCGTGACCGCCTCACGCGGGACGCGGGCCAGCGTCGCGCCCAGCTCGTGACCGACGACCGAAAACGTGTCCAGTTTCCGGGTCAGGCCACCGAAAAGCCGTTCGCGGTCGGGGATCGCGGCGGCGGCCGCGGTGTCGCCCTCGCCGAGCGCGCCCAGCCGCCGCGCGACGCGGGTCGCCTCGGCCGTGTGATCACGCTCCAGCACCCTGGCTTCGTCGAGCACCCGCTCGAGCTCGCGTTCGAGGTCTTCGTGCCTGGTCGACGCCGCCGTCATGGCGGCTTCGGCGGGCGCGGCGGCGGAACCCGTCGCGAACTGCGCCGCCGTGGCGGCGGCCTCGACCTCGTCGGAGGCGTCCGTCACCGCCCGGCGCAGTGACAACGCCCGGCGATCGAGCTGCTCGGCCTTCCGCTGGTTCGCCACCAGGGTGCCCGCCCAGCCGTCGAGCACGTCCGCGGCCGCTCGCAGGGGGGCGGGCGCGGGGTCCAGAGCCGCCCGGGACCGCAGCGCGTGCTCGGCGAGCGTCTCGGCGGCGTCACCCGACCAAGCTTCGGGCAGGTCGACGTTCATCGAAGCCGCCGCGTCGAGCCGGGTGGCAGCGCCGGAACAGGCCGCGGCGGCGGCCGAGACGGCGTCGGTGCTGCCCGGGGCCGGATCGAAGCCCAGCCCCCGGTAGTCAGCCGCCATGACGCAGTTCGCCGGCGGCGCGCTCTTCGGCGTCGGCGTAGGCCTTGGCCGCCGCGCGAACGCCCGCCACCGCCGACCCGAATTCCGTGTCCACGGAGCGCAGTCTGCCCGACCACGCGCCGGTCAGCCCGGCGAGCGCCGCGGGGATCCCGGCGGGCCCCAGCTCGCCCGCGGTCGCGCCGCCGAGCGAGCACGCGGCGGCACGGAGCTCCCCCGCCACCTCTTCCAGCCGACCGGCGAGCGCCAGCAGCTCGTCCGGATCGGCGTGGTACCCGCCGGTCATTCGCCGAACACCGGTGGATAGGCGGGCGGCAGGTCGTCGAGCAGGTCGTGGCCGACGGCGTATCGGTCGTGGTGTTCCTCGTCGTCCTCACGCCGTGCGCCCGCGCCGGGCGGCATCATGCCGAAACCGCCCATCCCGGCGCGCGCGCCACCGGCCTGGCCGGGCCCGAATCCGCCCGCGGCCGGACCACCGCCGAAGCCGCGGCCGCTGCGGGCGCCGTCGTCGAGCGCGTCCGCGGCGCCCGGCACGCCGCCGCCGTTCAGTCCGTTGACGCCAGAGCCCGCTTGGCCGCCGACGCCGGAAAGCTCGCCGGGAACTGCTGAAGCGGCGTACGTGCCGTCGTCGTACCCAGGCCGCCCCGCGACTGGCGACGGGCCAGGCTGCGGGACCGGGCCCGGCGCGCGGTCACGCGGATCGGGATCACCGGGCAGCGGGCCCCCGATCGGGACCACAACGACAGCGCGCGGCGGCTCGTCCGGCACGCGGGCGGTCACCTGCGGGGCGGTGCCGAACATCGGCGGCAGCCGGTGGCGGACCCCCTTGCTGGCGTCCTCGTACTGCTCCATCACGCGCACGGCCCTGGCTTTCGCGTCGTCCATCTGCTGCTTGCCCGGCAGCTTGTCGTCGAGCAGTTCGTCCATCATGTACGCGCCGCTCTGGCCGTTCAGCGCGGTGACGGCACGGCCGTCGCGGAACCAGCGTTCGGCGTAGTAGTGCACCGGCTCGGGCATGGACCGCCGGGCCTCGGTGAGGGCGGCGGTGTAGACGTCCATCCCGTCGCCGATGTGGCGCGCCTGCTCCCCGGCGTCGCTCGCCCAGTCCGTCAAGCGGTGCACCGACTCCGCGGCCTGCACGGCCGACGGGCCGCGCCAGGAAAGCAGCAGTTTCTGCACGGTGGTGCGGACGTCGGCGGTCGCGGTGTCGACGCCCTTGGCCAGCTCGGCCCAGCGGTGCGCGTGCTCGCCCAGCACGGCGGGTTCGGCGGACTTGACCATGTCCCACAGTTCGCGGTGCTGATAGCCGTCCCAGTGGATCGTGCCGAACGCGGCCTCGGTCTCGTTGCGCGCCTGGATCCGCTTGACGCGCTTGGTCTTGTCGCGGCGGTGGTGGTCGCTCATCCTCGCCTCACTCCGCCGGAGCCGTGCTCACGACGTCGGCCGCGGCCTGGTCCTGGCGCTGGTGCGCGGCCATCGCCTGGCCGAGCGTCTCCCGCAGTGCGGCGAGCTCGGTCAGGTACGACCGCAGCGCGGCCTGCACGCCACCGTCGGCGCCACCACCGCGTTTGCCGAACGACTGCCGCATGTGGTCGCTCACCGGGCCCTTGCCGTCGCGCAGCGGCGAGCCGAGCTCGGTGGCGCTGCCGAGGTGGCCCTCGATCTCCCGGTACCGCTCGTCGAGTGCCCGCTGCGCGGCGGCGAGCTCGGCGTAGTCCAGCGTCAGCCCGTCGGTGCCGTCCGCGACCAGACCCGTGGCGCCCTCACCCTCGGGCCTGGCGACCCCGGCGGCCTTGCCGACATGGGCGGGCGGGTTCGCGTGGCGATCCTGCCGGAGCGCCTCCCGGCGGCTCGCCGCGTCCGCGGTGTCCTGCACCCTGACCATTTCGCGCCCACCCCTCTTTCGACGGCGCCCATCCTCGCCCGCGGTCCCCGTAGTTGGCCAGTACCGCCGGGCGGCTGGTGCACAACGGGACACGAGCCTTGCACGGCGGGACAACCGGCCATGGCCGGGCGACGCCTCCCACCCACCGGAGACAGCGCCCGGCCACCACCGTCCCAGCTCAGTACCAGTTGTAGTCGACCTCGTGATTCCAGGCGGCAGTCGTGTCGCCGTAGCGATCCTTGACGTACCGCATCATGGCCAGCACCTGGTAGAACGTCGCCGGGTGCGCCGAGCTGCCGTTGACGTACGACGACCAGCTCACCCCGGTGGCGCCCACACTCGTCTGGCTCATCTGGCCGAGCCCGTAGTACTGGCCGTTGGTCGCCGTCGGGCTGAAACTGCTTTCGAAACAGGCGATCCGCGCGATGTTGAGCGAACTGCCCCAGGAGTCGGGCACGGAGTCGCCCGCCACGCCCGCCGCCTCCTGCTCGCGGGTACCGAACCAGCTGGGCGTCGGCGGGCTGGTGCACCCGGCAATGCTGTCGGCGCTGTCGGCGCTGTCGGCACTTGCCGGGGCCGCTGCCGCCGGGCCCGCCCACAACACGCCCGCGGCGAGCCCGCCCACCACGAACGCGACGATTCTCTTACCGTCCAAGGCTCAGCCCCCGCTGGTGAAGTAGGTGATGTCCCAGTGGCTGCCTTCGTCGCAGTAGAGGTTGCCCGACGCCGCCTTCCACTGCGGGTAGCCGTCGCCACGCAGGCCGATGTAGCTGAAGTTGTTCTTGATGTAGCCGTCGAGGCAGCTGTTGTGGGTGGTATCCACCTTGTAGCCGTTGTAATGGCTGTAGGTGCCCGACGCGTGGCCGACCTCGGTGCCGCCGGTGATGTTGATGGCGCAGCCGCTCGCGCGCTTGAGCGTGATGACGCCGTCGACGGTGGTGGAGTTGATCTGCTCGTACGAGGTGCAGGTCGAGTTCGACCTGGTCGTGCACCCGCCGCTGGACGAATGGGTCACCCCGGCCGCGCTCAGCTGGGACGCGGCCGTCGACTGGCTCAGCTTGGTGGCGGCCGACGCCGTGCCCAGGCTCGCGAACAGCATGGTCGCCGCCGCGGCGGTGAGCCCGACGGCGACCCTGGGCAGCATCGGATGTACACGCATGGCATGCCTCCTCGGTGCGGAATTCGACGGCGGCAGCCAAGCCCGCGACGCCATAACTTCGCCAAACACCACCCCGGGCACACCGGTCAGGGCCTATACGGGAAGCGGCCCGATCCTGATCTTTGTCAACGCTTCACGAACTCGCTCGCGCTCAGGAGACGCGGAACTCACACCGGAAAGCTCGTGCAGCGCGCGCACCTCCCACAACGGGAAACCGAGCTCCCGGAACAGTTCCGCCGCCGTGCGCAGCACCTTTTCGGCCTGCCCTGCCCCTGTACCGGCCCGCAGCCTGCCCAGCGTGAGCAGCGCGTACCCGGCTCCTCGCCGATCGTGCAGCTCGCGGAAGGTGCGCATCGCGACGCGCAGGTGCTCCTCCGCGGCGGCGGGATCGCCCGCGAGCCGCCGGGCCTCGGCGAGACTCCGGTGGGTGTACGCGGCGGCGTGCCGGTGGCCGAGTTCGGTGAACAGCTCCAGCGAGTGGTTCAGGCACCGCTCACCGTCGGCGATCTCGCCAGCCTCGGCGTGCAGGTCGCCGAGGCTGCGCAGGACGTGTGCCTCCCAGTGCCGCTCGTGCACGCGGATCGCTCCGCGCAGCGCGCCGGTCAGCAGGTCGGCGGCCGCGTCGGGACGCCCGTGCCGCCGGAGCACATCGGCGTAGCGCTTCGCGGCCTGGTCGTGCCGCCGCCCGTCTTCGCAGCGCTGCGCGAGCAGCATGCTGGCTTCGAAACTCTCCATCGCGCGCCGGACGTCGCCCAGATCGTCCGACAGCGAGCCCAGGTGCGCCGACGCGACGGCCTGACCCGGCAGGTCACCGCACTCCCGGAGCAGTGTGAGCGCCTCGCGAAGGCCTTCGAGGGCCAGCGGGGCGTCCCCGGCCTCCGCGTCGACGTCCGCGAGCGCGACGAGCGCCGCGCCCGTGCCGCGCAGGTCGTCCAGTGCGCGGAACCGCGCCTTGGCCATCGTGAAGTAGTGCCGCGCCCGGCCGGAGCGGCCGTGTTCCCAGTGCAACGTCCCGAGATTGAGCAGTTTCGCCGCCTCGGCGGGCAAGTCACTGCGGCGGCGGGCGGCCTGCAGGCCCAGCAGCGACACAGCTTGCGCCGAGGTCCCGGCCAGCCGGGTACCGGTAAGGGCGATGTAGGCGTCCGAGAGCCGCTCGGTGAGCCCGTGCCAGCCGTGCGCGCTGGCCGTCCGCACGGCCGCCGCGAGGCCCTCCGCCTCGGCGTCGCGCCACGCGATGGGATCCGCCGCGATCCTGGCGAGGACCGCGGCGTCCGGCGTCGGCTCCGCACTCCCGTCGGTGCGGACGAACTCCGTGCCCACCAAGGAAAGCACGTGTTCGGCGACGGCGAGCGTGACACTCAGCGCGCGGTGCACGGCGGCCCGGTCGATCCGGTTCTCCTCGGGACGCGCCCGTTCCCGCACCAGCAGCCGCACGAACCCGGGCAGCGTGTACCGGACGAACCCGCCCGCGTCGCGGCCGGTCACCCGCAGCAGATGGCCATCGGCCAGCGTGTCGAGCACTTCCCGCGCCTCGGCCATCGGCAGGTCGAGCAGCGCCGCGGCACACCATTCGGACAGGTCGCGCCCGCCGAACGCGGCGAACGTCCGCAGGACGTCCCGTTCCGGCCCACTGCGCTCTCGCAGCGCGGACGCGACGACGGCCCGCACACCGGTCTCGCCCGCGGTGAGCTCGTCGAGTCCCCGCCGCTCGTCCTCGAGCCGGGCGACCAGCTCGGCGACCTTCAGATGCGGGCGCTGGGCGAGTTTGGACCCGGCGATGCGCACGGCGAGGGCGAGCCCGCCGCAACGCGCGACGAGGGCGCGCGCAGACTCGGGTTCAGCGGCCAGCCGGTCGGTACCGGCGGTCGCGCCGAGCAGGGCGTACGCGTCGGATTCGGTCAGCTCACCGGCTTCGATCGGCTGGACCCCGTCCAGCCCCGGCAGGCGGCGCCGGGAGGTGATCACCGTGACGCAGCCCGGCCCGGCGGGCAGCAGCGCGCGCACCTGCTGCTCGGACTGCGGATCCTCGATCAGCACCAGCACCCGCCGGTCGGCGGTGTGACTGCGCCACAACGCGACGAGGTCGGCGAGACCGCCCGGCACGTCGGAAGCCGCCACGCCGAGCGCCCGCACGAAGCCCGCCAGCACCTCGATGATGTCGGCCTGGACGCCGTCGGCCCGGCGGAGCCCGGCGACGAGCTGCCCGTCCGGGAACCGCTTGCGAACGCGCCAGGCGGCCTGCACGGCCAGCGTGGTCTTGCCCGCCCCGGCAGGCCCGTGCAGCAGGATCGGCCGCGAGCACCGCAGCGCCCGGCCGAGCTCGGCGAGTGCCTCGGACCGGCCGGTGAAGTCGGGCACGGGCGGCGGCAGCTGGGCGGGCGGTCCGGCGCTGATCCACTCGCAGCCGGCGATCCCGCGGTACACCTCGAGCAGCTCCGCACCCGGGCGCACCCCGGCCTGGTCCCACAGCTCGCGACGGGTCCGGCGGAGCAGCTCCAGCGCGGAATCGCGGTGTTCCAGCCCGGCGAGCGCGACGGCCAGCCGGGCGACCAGCCGCTCGTCGGTCGGCCGCTGGGCGACCACCGGGCCGAGCCGCTCCGCGACCGCTCGGAACCGGCTCTCGCCCAGGTCCAGTTCCACGAGCTGGCCGAGCACCGAGCGGCGCCGGTCCTCAAGCCAGAGTTTGTGCGCCTCGACCAGCGGCCCGCCCGCGACGTCGGCCAGCGCGGACCCGTGCCAGCAGTCGAGCGCCCGCTCCAGCAGGTCGCGCCGGTGGCCGGGGTCGGCCGCGGCAGAGGCGGCCAGCATGACGAAATCCTCCGCGTCGAGCTCACCGGGGGCGACGGTGAGCCGGTAACCCTGCGGGCCGGACCGCAACCGCTGGCCCTCGCACCCCGGCTGCACCCCCGGGGACAGGGCCTTGCGCAGTTTGGAGACGCTCACCTGGACAATCGCGGCGGCGCTGGAGGGCGCGCCCTCCGGCCACAGCTCGTCGACGAGGGTGTCGCGGTGCACGAACTCGCCGGGCCTGGCCAGCAGCACCGCCAGCAGCCGCCGGGGCTGCGCGGCCGAGGGCAGCACGACGGAGGCCGTCAGCGGGCCGAGCACCCTGAATTTCACCTGCAACACCGCTCCGCGGGGACATGGCGAGGACACTGGACGAATTCCGCCCGAATGTAACCGGCCACCCGATCGGGGCGGGGAAATCCGGCACGGGTCACCCGGATGGCCCCGCCCGGACGAGGGACCCGTCAGGCGCGGGCGAGCAGTCTCTCCAGCAGTTCCGGAGCGTCGGACAGCCCCTCCCGCAGCGCGTGCTCGCGCAGCGGCTTGAGATCGCCGTAGGGCGGGGCGCTCCAGTCGAGCGGGCCCTGCGGCGGCTCCGGGTCGTACTCGATGCCGTACTGCAAAGTGCGGGCGACTTGCGCCCCGGCCAGCCTCTCCACCAGGTGCAGCGCCATGTCGATGCCCGCCGACACCCCGGCGGCGGTGATCACCCGGCCGTCCTCCACCCAGCGCTTCGCCACCGGCGTCGCACCGAAGGCGGGCAGCAGGTCGCGGAACATCCAATGCGTCGTCGCCGACAAGCCGTCGAGCTGCCCAGCGGCCCCGAGCAGCAGCGAGCCGGTGCACACGGACGTCACGAACCGGGCATTGGCGGCCGCGTCGCGCAGGTAGCCCACCAGCGTCGTGTCAGTCAGCGCGCGCAGGGTCGGGGCGGCCCCACCCGGCACGACCAGGGCATACGGCGTTGGAACCGCGTCGAAGGTGTGACTCGGCGCGATTCGCAGCGGGGTGTCGGTGGCGACCGGGTCCAGGGTCTCGCCGACGACCACCACCCGGAACCCGAGCCCGCTGCCCGCGAGCCCGCTGAGCACCTGCAGCGGCCCGACCAGGTCGAGCGGGGTCAGCCCGGGATAGACCACGAACGCGATCGTCTTCGCCTCTTCAGTCATGTCGCCACTTTCAGTCATGTCACCACTTCGGTCATGTCAACACTGTGTCGGCCCGGCGGAGCCGCCGCGCCGAGAATGTCCGTAATCCTGCGAACCACGTCCGATAGCCGGGCCTGGCTGCTAACGTTCCGTCATGCCGGGTTCCCCCAGACGTGTCGTGATCGTCGGCTACCCCAACACCGAGCTACTCGACATCGCCTGCCCGTCGGACGTGCTGGACGCTGCGAACAAGCTCGGCGCGCGTCCCGGCTACGAAATCCGGCTGGCCTGCGTCGACGGACGGCCGATCCGCTGCGAATCCGGGCTCACCCTCAACCCCCAGCTCCGCCTGGACCAGGTCGCCGGGAACCTCGACACGCTCATCGTCGCGGGCGGCAGTGGGCATGAGGTCGCGGCCGCCGACGTCCGGCTGCTCGACCACGTCCGCAGGCTGGCCGACACGAGCAGGCGCGTCGCCTCGGTCTGCACCGGCGCGACCGTGCTCGCGGCCGCGGGCCTGCTCACCGGCCGCCGCGCCACCACCCACTGGCGCTACGCCGCGCGGCTGGCCGCGGCCTACCCGGCGGTGACCGTCGACCCGGTGCCGTTGTTCATCAAGCACGGCAACGTCTACACCGCGGCCGGGGTGACCAGCGGGCTCGACCTCGCGCTGGCGTTCGTCGAGGAGGACTACGGCCCGACCATCGCGCGCGAGGTGGCCAGGATGCTGGTGACCTACCTGCAGCGGCCGGGAAACCAGGCCCAGGTCAGCATGTTCCTGTCCGGCCCGCCGCCGGACAACCGGATGGTCCGCGACATCACCGCCTACATCTCCGAGCACCTCGCCGCCGACCTCGGCACCCCGGTGCTGGCAGGCCGAGCCGGGATCAGCACCCGCCAGCTGACGCGCCTGTTCGACGCGCATCTGGGCACCACGCCAGGGAAGTACGTCCGCGCGACCCGCACGGAGAACGCCGCCAGGCTGCTCGCCGGGACCGAACTCCCGCTCGCCTCGATCGCCCGCCGCTGCGGGTTCGGGTCGACCGAAACGCTGCGCCAGGCTTTTCTGGATCACTTCGACACCCCGCCCTCGTCCTACCGGCGGGTGCACCAACGGCAGTCGATCGGCTGAAACCCGGCGTTGGGCCGCCCCCGAGGCGGCGGCCCAACGGACCTGTGGAGGATGTTCCGGTGGACCGCCGCGACATCTCCGACGAGGACACCGGCCCGAGTCGCCGGGTATCGGACGGTCCGTCCGCTACCCCGCCCCGCCGCACGCCCGGAACGCCCCGTTCGCCGCAAACGGGCGGCCACCGGATCCCCGCCGAGGGCGGCCGCCGTGCCCGTCCCGAAGGCCGGCCAGAAGGCCCTGCCAACGCCGAGCCGCGTCGGCGCGCCCGTCCCGAGCCACCACCGGACACCGAACCCGACGCCACGCCACGCCGTCGTCCGAGGCCACCGGCCGAGGACGGGAAACCCGTGCGCGGCCCGGCGAAACCCCGTCGCAAAACGGAAACGCCCGCTCTCGACGTCGGGCATGGGCACGGCCACAACCACGGCCCCGCCAGTCCCGCGTCGAAGCGGGTGCGCCTGCTGCTGATCTGGCTGCTGACCCCGCTCGCGGTCGCGACGGTGGCCGGGATGGTCCTGCTCTATCCCTGGGGAAAGCCGTCGCCGACGAGCGTCGTTCAGCAGGGCACGCCGGTGCACGCGAACGTGACCGCCACCGTCAGCGGTCCCTGCCTGGGCGACGGCCAGGTCCAGGTCGGCAACCAGCCCGCGCCTGGCGAGAAGCCCTGTCTCACCGTCGACCTGGCGATGACCGACGGCCCGGCGAACGGGAAACAGCTCAAGCTCACGGTGCCGATCGAACCCAGCTCCCCCCGGTTCGCCGCCGGGGACGCCGTGGTGGTGTCCTACAACGGCGGCAACCCGGCCGATCCCGCCTCCTTCCAGCTGGTCGACTTCCAGCGCGGGACCCCGCTGCTGCTGCTGGCGGCGCTGTTCGCGATCGCGGTGATCGTGCTGGGCCGCTGGCAGGGGGTGGCCGCGCTCGTCGCGCTGGGCCTGAGTTTCCTGGTGATCGCCCTGTTCGTGCTGCCGTCGATCCTCGCCGGGGAGAACCCGCTGGTGGTGGCGATCTTCGGGGCGGGCGCGATCATGTTCATCGCGTTGTACCTGACCCATGGGCTCTCCGCGCGGACCACGGTCGCGGTGCTCGGCACGCTGGCGAGTCTCGTGCTCATCGGCGTGCTGTCGGCGATCTTCTCCGCGACGGCCGCGCTGACCGGCCTCGACGACAGCACCTCCACGCTGATCGCCTCGCTCGGCCACGGCGTCGACACCCGGGGCCTGCTGCTCGCCGGAGTCGTGATCGGCGCACTGGGCGTGCTCGACGACGTCACCATCACGCAGACCAGCGCCGTTTGGGAGCTACGCAAGGCCAACCCCGGCCTCGGCTGGCGGGAGCTTTACGGCGCGGGCCTGCGCATCGGGCGCGACCACGTCGGTTCCGCGGTGAACACGCTCGTCATGGCCTACGCCGGGGCCGCGCTGCCGGTGCTGCTGTACTCGTCGATCTCCGGCGTCGGGCTGGGCGCGCTGCTCGGCAGCGAGGACATCGCGCAGGAGATCGTCCGGACCCTCGTCGGCAGCGTCGGCGTCGTCGCGGCCGTCCCGGTGACGACGCTGCTGGCCGCGCTGATCGCGTCCAGGGAACCCGCTCCCGCGAACACCATCAGCACCACCAGCGCGCACTAGTCACTTCCGCCCCGGAAAAGGGCCCCGAGGAGGGGCCGTGCTCGACGTCGTATTCGGGGTGCCGAGACGGGTCGCTGGACGCACGCTGCACGTGCTGCGCACGGCTTTCGAGGCGCTCGAGTCGATCCCGCGGATCGCTTCCGCGGTCGACGAGCTGCGCGCGTCGCTAAGGCAGTGCGAGCGGCTCGCCACCTTCGCCGCGGGAGAGCTGCCGGAGCTCGTCTACCAGCTGGAACAGATCCGTGAGCGGCTCGACGAACTCGACCGCCGCCCGCGCGAGATCGTCCCCGAAGAGGTCAGTCCAGTGTCGCGACGAAACGGCTGACGGCCTCCATGGTGAACCGCTGCACGTACTTGCCCTGCGGGGCCGCGGCGGCCAGCCGGTGGAGCGGGCGTTCCGCCGCCGAATCGCCCCTGGCCTCGGCCTTCAACTGCGCCACCAGGAGTTCGGAGAACACCAGCCCGTTGGCCTCGGTGTTGTTGAGCAGCGCGTTCGCCAGGCGGCGTAGCGGCAGCACGCCGATCTCCCGCCCGCCCGCGCCGGAGTAGACGGCGAGGTCGACCTTCGCGGACTTGCGCCGCTGACCGGCGTTGACCAGCAGGCTCACCGTGCGGGTGCCGCGGAGGTCACCGATGACGAGGTCGAGCCTGCCCGCGGCGACGAGGTCGACGCGCCGCACGCCCCAGGTGCGCACGATCAGCTCGGACCCTTCCAGCCAGATCCGGCGGCGCACGCTGAACAGCACCAGGTACAACAGCGGCAGCGCGACGATCACGGCCGCCACGAACCCGGCGAACTCCCCGCCGATCAGCCCGGCTATCCCGCCGGACGCGGCCGCGAAGATCGCCACGCCCAGCAGCCCGGAGCAGCCGCGGCGGCGGCGCTGACGGGAGTCGTCGTGGAACAGTGGCAGCCGCTCGGGTGCGGGGCTCGGCTCGCTCATCCCGGTCACGAGGCCGCGCCTGCCAGGAACGGATTGCTCGCGCGCTCCTGCCCGATCGTGGTGGCGGGGCCGTGCCCCGGCAGCACCACGGTGTCGTCGGGCAGGGCCATCAGCTTGGCGCGCAAGGACTTGTCCAATTCTTCTTCGGTACCAAGGGCCCGGCCGATCGAGCCGGCGAACAGGGTGTCCCCGGTCAGCACGAGGCGGCCGCCTTCGGGCGTGGTGAGGCGGAAGACCACCGAGCCCGGTGTGTGTCCCGGCGTGTGGTCCACGGTGATCTCGAGTCCGGCGAGTGACAGGACGCCCTCGTCGAGCGGGATCGTCTCGCCGTTGGCCCACGAGGTGTCCGAGCGGTGCAGGCGCAGCGGCGTCCCGTGCCCGGCTTCGAGGGCTGCGGCGGAAGCCACGTGATCGGGGTGCCCGTGGGTCGCGAGCACGGCGGCGGGGGTGAGCCGATGCTCACGCAACGCGGCCTCGAGCGGCTCCAGCGCGTCCTGCCCGGGATCGACCACCACACACTCCCCGCCCGCCGCGAGGGCGAGCAGATAGCAGTTGGCCTGCAGCGGGCCTGCCGGGAACCCGACGACGAGCAAAGAACGTCTCCTCCACGCACGCCCGCCGAACCCCGGTTTCCGCGCCGGCGGCTGGGCGATGCCGATCACGATCGGGTAAGCCTAGCTTGACGAATCGGCGACGCCGATCGCACGGGGGCGGAGTCGGGCGCGGGTCCGCCTCCGTGACGCCCCGAGCCAATTCGATCACAATGAGACACCGGGTTGAAACAAACAGCCGCCCCTGTACAGAGTCCTCACAGGCTGTGCCCATACACTGCCGCTACCTCAGACGTGTGACACCGAGTAGAAATCGGGAGGGGCGGGTGTCGACCAACCAGCAGCGCCGCGAAGCCGCGAAGCGCAAGCTCGAGCGTCAGCTCGTGCACCGGGCAGAACGGGTTAAGCGACGCAAGATTGTCGGCGTTGGTGTGGTCGGCGGTGTCGTCCTCATCGTGGCGGGCGCCGTGGTCTGGATCGTGAACAGCAGTGGCGGCGGCGACGCCGCGGCTTCACCCCCCAGCTCCGCACCGCCGTCGCCGAGCGCAGTCACCATTCCGACCCAGCGGGCGCCGATGCCGAAGCGGCCGACGCCCCTGGCGAATCCGGTGACCTGTGACTACAAGGCGGACGCCAAGAGCCAGGCACCGAAGAAGGTCAACAAGCCGGACGGCGCCAAGGTCTCTTCGACCGGCACGGTCAGCGTCACGCTGAAGAGCACGGCGGGCGACATCCCGCTGACGCTCGACAGGGCGCTCGCTCCCTGCGCGGTGCAGAGCTTCATCAGCCTGGCCAATCAGGGTTTCTTCACCGACACCATGTGCCACCGGCTCGGCGCCTCGGAGTTCCAGTTCCTCCAGTGCGGGGACCCGGCGGCCAAGGGCGACCCGCAGACCGACGGTCAGGGCGGGCCGGGCTACACGATGCCGGACGAGGCCTTCCCGCAGCTGACCTACGGCCGCGGCATCCTGGCGATGGCGAAGACCTCGGCCCCGAACTCCGGGGGCAGCCAGTTCTTCATGGTCAACGGGAACGCGCCGGGGCTCACCCCGGACTACTCGGTCTTCGGCAGCATCAGCGACGAGGGCCTCAAGGTCCTCGACAAGGTCACGAAGGCCGGCGTCAACCCGGCGACGGCGAACCCGCAGGACGGCACCGGCGCGCCGAACATGCCGGTGAAGTTCACCGGCGCCACGGTCAACAGCTGACGGGAAGTCCGTGGACTTTCGCGTCGAACTCGACGGGGCACCGGTCACCACCGAAGATCTGGTGGCCGCGATGGGCAATTACGGGCATTTCACGGCCATGCAGGTACGTGGCGGGCGGGTGCGCGGTCTCGAGCTGCATCTCGATCGGCTCGTGACCAGCACCCGCCGGCTCTTCGCCAGCGAGCTGGACACTGATCGCCTGCTCGTGAACCTGCGGCGGGTGATCAAGGACGAGGACGCGCTTTCGGTGCGCGTCCTCGTTTTCACGCGCGCCCTGAACTGGGACGACCCTGGCGCGCCCGCTGCCCCCGAGGTGCTGATCCGGACCGGTCCCCCGCAGTCCCCCGAGCCGAAACCCCTGCGCCTGCGGTCGGTCCGGTACGAACGGGTCCTGCCGGAGGTCAAGCACGTCGGCACGTTCGGGATCGTGCACCACATCCGCGAAGCGAAGATCGCGGGCTACGACGACGCCCTGTTCCTCGACAACCTCGGGCGCGTCAGCGAAGCGTCCATTTGGAACGTCGGCTTTCTCGAAGGCGGCAAGATCGTCTGGCCCGAAGCGCCGGTCCTGCCGGGCATCACCTTGCAACTGCTGCGAAAAGGCTTGCGGCGCCAGGGAATTCCGCAGGAGACCCGCGAGGTGTACCCGGCGGACCTGCCCGGCTTCGACGCGATGTTCGTGACCAACTCGCAAACCTCGGGCACACCGGTCATCTCGGTGGACGACGTCGAGCTGCGGTCCGATCCGGACATCACGCGGCTGCTCATGGAAGCCTACGAAACCAACCCTCGCGACGAGATCTAGCCTGTGCGTCAGATGACGCAGAACTCGCGGATCGGCTGTGTGACGCTGGTCAGGTCACGAACCGGAAGCACCGCGGGAGGTGTCATGCGAGCAACCGTGTTGGACCCTGGGGCCTGGGAGTGGGGCTGGGAGTGGTGAAGTCCTGAAAGTGCGTCACCGCATAGGGTTATCCCTTGAGGTGAATCCGCGCGTGGCCTCGGCCACGCGCGGTTTTTTTGGCCCTACCGTGCTCGCATGACTGAGGAATCCACGGTACGACGCCGTGAACTGGGCAAGGAACTGAGAAACCTCCGCGAGCGCAAACACCTCTCCGGCATGGAACTGAGCCGCCGCGTCGGGGTGCTGCAGAGCAAGATCTCCCGCTGGGAGAACGGCTTCCGCGAGATGACCACCGTCGACGCCGCGCTCTACCTCGGTGGCTGCGGCGTGGACGAAACCGAGCGCCTGCGCCTGCTCGAACTCACCAAGCCGCCGAGCGAGCTCTACTGGGTCCGCCCCTACTTCGACCAACTGTCCGACCCGATGAAGTCGATCATCCTGCAGGAAAGCCTCGCGAACCGGATCGTCAGCTACGAACCCCTCGTCGTGTCCGGTCTCCACCAGAGCGAGGCGTACGCACGCTCGATGTTCGAATGGCGGGGCTCGGTCGCCGCCGATCGCGTCGATCTGCTGGTGAAAGCGCGGATGGACCGGCAGAACGTGTTGAAGAGGCCGAAAGCGCCCCAAGGCACGTTCTACATCCACGAGCGCGCGTTGCGTTCAGTGGTCGGCAGCCCTCGGATCATGCAGGAGCAAATCCTGCTCCTGATCTTGAGCAGCACGCTGCCGCACTGCTCGATCCAAGTGGTGCTGGACTCAGCAGGGCCCTACGGCACGATCGGTGGCGACTTCACCATTCTGGAGTTCACCGATCATCCGGCTACGGTGTACGCCGCAGTGTTCGGCGGCACCATCTTCATCGACGACAGGCCGTGCGTCGACGCCTACTATGACCTGGTTGCGAAGCTGGAATTAGATGCCCTGAGTAGGGGACACTCGAGAGAGTGGCTCGTCCGGCTCGCGGACGAATACGACCATATGGAGGAGTAACGCGATGGCGGCCTTCGAATTGACCTGGATCAAGAGCACCCACAGCGACGGCTACGAAGAAAGCGCCTGCGTCGAGGTGGCACTCACCCCCCAGCTCACCGCCGTCCGCGACTCGAAGGCCCCCACCGCCGGAAACCTGACGCTCCCCCACCCCGCGTGGACCGCGCTCCTCACCACCGTCCGAAGCCTCTGAAGGCCACCTTCACAGCGTAAAACGCCGTGATGGTGGCCTTCAGGGACCGCGCCGCACGGGAAGACGGAGTTACAAGAGTGCCAGGAAGGCGCCGACCAGTGGGCCCACCGGGTCGGCGCGGCAGGCGAGGCCCAGCTCGATGCGCGGCACCGGATCGGTGAGCCGCCGGAGTACGACGCCGGGAGTGCGCAGGGTCCGGGCCCGGTGCTCGGGCACGGCGGCCAGCCCGGCGCCCTCGGCGACGGCGTTCATCAGCTGCTCGTCCTCGGGTTCCTCGCGGACCACCGGCGGCACCCCGCCGGGCCAGACCTGGCTGCTGATCGCGTCGTACTGCCCGGAACCGTTGGCACGCGGCCAGAACACCACGGGTTCGCGGGCGATCTGGGCGCGGTCGAGGCGGTCGAACGCGGCGAGCGGATGGGCCTCGGGCAGCGCGACGAGCACCTCCTCGACCTCGATCACGTGGACCTGCACGGCCGGGCTCTCAACCGGCGGCCGCACGAAGCAGAGGTCGATCTCCCCCGCCTCCAGCCGGGCGATGTTGAGCACGGTCCACCCGGTCTCCAGCTCGATCGCCACGCCCGGATGACGCCGCCGGTACTCGGCCACGAGCCCGCTCGCGCGGGGCCCGGGGGCCGACCTCGTGTAGGCGATCCGCAGCCGTCCGCTCTCGCCGCGCGCGGCGGCCACCACCCGTCGGCGTGACCGGCGCAGGCTCTCCAGCAACTCACGCGCCTCCACCGCCGCCACGGTTCCGGCGTCGGTGAGCGTGAAGCGCGGACCAGAGCGATCCAGCAGCGCCACACCCAGGTCCGCCTCCAGCGCCCTGATCTGCTGGCTGAGCGACGGCTGGGAGATGTACAGCCGTTCGGCGGCGCGCGTGAAGTGCATCTCCTCGGCGAGAACCGCGAAGTAGTGCCACCGGCGGAGGTCCATACCAGCGATTATAGGACGTTCCAATGGAATTAGTGGCACCTTGTCTTGGACGCCCACCCGCGTCCGCTGCTGTCCTTGACCCCATGACCTCCAGCCTGGGAACCACCGCCGAGACCAGCTCCGCTCTCGCCTCCCGCCGGGAACGCGCGCTCGCCGCCGCCACTCGCCAAGGCCTGCTCGGCCCGGACGCACCGATCGCGGCGTTCCTGGACCTCGCCGGGATCACCGAGACCACGACGGCGTTACGCGAGGCTTTCGCACCGCTCGGCACGGTGCAGCACACCTTCGCCGCGAAAGCGTGCAGTCTCGTGCCCGTGCTCGGATTGCTTGCGGCACAGGGAATCGACGTCGAGGTGGCGAGTCCCGGCGAGACCGCCATCGCCGAGGCGGCGGGCCTGCCCGGCGAGCGGCTCGTGCTGGACTCCCCCGCCAAGACCGTCGGCGAGCTGCGCCACGCGCTGGCCTCGGGCACCGCGATCAACGTGGACAACGTGCAGGAACTCGACCGCCTCGACGCGCTGATCGGCGGCTCCCCGCCGCGCTCGGTGCTCGGCATCCGGGTCAACCCGCAGGTCGGCACCGGCACCATCGGGGACACCAGCACCGCGACGGGCACGTCGAAGTTCGGCGTGCCGCTGCGCGACCCGGGGAACCGGGAGCTGCTGATCGAGCTCGTCTCGCGGCGGCCGTGGCTGACCAGGCTGCACGTCCACGTCGGCTCGCAGGGATGCCCACTCGACCTCATCGCCGACGGTGTGGCCGCCGTCCTCGGTCTCGCGGAGGAGATCAACCACCGGCTCCGGCGGCGCCAGATCACCAGCATCGACCTCGGCGGCGGCCTGCCGGTCAACTTCGCCGACGACCGGATCGACCCCAGCTACACCGCCTACGTCGAGACGCTGCGCGAGCGCGTCCCCGGGCTGTTCACCGGCGACTACACGTTCGTGACCGAGTTCGGCCGGTCACTGCTGGCCAAGAACGGGTTCATGGCCAGCAAGGTGGAGTACACCAAGATCGCCGGAGGGCGGCCGATCGCGGTCACCCACGCCGGGGTCCAGGTCGCGACCCGCACGGTCATGCAGCCCGACCTGTGGCCACTGCGCCTGGGCGCGTTCAGCGCCGCGGGCGCGCCCAAACAGGGCCCGGCCGTCGGTCAGGACATCGCGGGCCCGTGCTGCTTCGCGGGCGACGTCCTCGCGAAGAACCGGCCGCTGCCGCTGCTCGAACCGGGTGACATCGTGGCCGCCTACGACACCGGGGCCTACTATTTCTCGGCCCACTTTTCGTACAACAGCCTGCCGCGACCGGCGGTCCACGGGTTCACCGTCGCCGACGACGGCTCGGTCCGGTTCACCACGATCCGCACCCGGCAGACGCTCGGCGAACTCGTCCGCGAGTCCGGCGGCGCCCACGCCACGGCGCTCCTCCCAACGTGACAGCCCCGTGCCCGGCCACCAAAACAGCGGTCAGCGGAAGGTGAACTTCGGCGCGCGACGCGCCAGGAAAGCCGCGACGCCCTCGGCGTAGTCCTCGCCGTGCAGCGCCTCCAGCCGGATCGCCTCGACCTCGGCGTCGGACTCCTGCTGCCCGGCGAGGATCTTCTCGATGATCCGGTTCATCCCCCGCACCGAAGCCTGCGAACGCGAACACAGCGTCCTGGCGAATTCCAGCGTGCCCGCTTCCAGCTCGTCCACCGCGAAGACGTCGTTGAGCAGGCCGATCTCGCGGGCGCGGGCGGCCTTGATCAGCTCGCCGGAAAGCAGGAGGTAGCGCGCGTTCGCCGGGCCGACGAGCGAGACGAGCTGGCGCGTCGAAGCGAAGTGGTAGACGATGCCCAGCTTCGCCGGGGTGATGCCGAACCGCGCGCCCTCGGCGGCGAACCGGAAGTCGCAGGCCACCGAGACCTGGCAGCCGCCGCCGATGCAGTTCCCGCGGATCATCGCTATCGACGGCTTCCGCATCCCGGACAGCGCGGCCACGGCTCCTTCGACGGCCTTGTCGTAGGTCGCCGCGCCCTCGGCCGTCGTCCGCAGCTCGCCGAACTCGCTGATGTCCGCGCCCGCCGAGAAGTTCTCCCCCGCGCCGGTGAGCAGCAGCACCTTGAGCGCCGAGTCCTGCTCGACCTCGGCCACCACCTCGAGGATCGCAGACCACATCCCGTAGGTGATCGCGTTGCGCTTTTCCGGCCTGGCGAACGTAAGCCGCGCGATCTCACCGTCGCGAGTGAGCTGGAAACCGTCAGTCATGACTGCACCCTAGGTGGTCCGCACCGGCCTCAAGAGGCCGACGTGACCCGGTACACGTCGTAGACGCCTTCCACCCCGCGCACGATCTTCAGCACGTGGCCCAGGTGTTTCGGGTCGCCCATCTCGAAGGTGAACCGGCTGACCGCGACCCTGTCACGCGAGGTGGTGACCGAGGCGGACAGGATGTTGACCTTCTCGTCGGCCAGCACCTTGGTGACGTCCGACAGCAGCCGGTGCCGGTCGAGCGCCTCGACCTGGATGGCCACCAGGAACACCGAGGACGCCGACGGCGCCCACTCGACCTCGACCAGCCGATCCGGCTGGGCGGTCAGGTCGCCCGCGTTGGTGCAGTCCGTGCGGTGCACGCTGACGCCGCCGCCGCGCGTGACGAACCCGAGGATCTCGTCGCCGGGCACCGGGGTGCAGCAGCGGGCGAGCTTCGCCCAGACGTCGCTGGCGCCCTTGACGACCACGCCGACGTCGTTGGAACCGCGGCGGCGGGTGACCGTGGACGGGGTGGCCCGTTCGGCGAGCTCCTCCTCCGCCTCGTCCACCCCGCCGAGGAGCGCGACCAGTCGTTGCACGACGTGCTTCGCGCTGGTGTGGCCCTCGCCGACCGCGGCGTAGAGCGAGCTGATGTCGGCGTGGCGCAGCTCGGTGGCGACCGAGCCCATGGATTCCGCCGAGACGAGCCGCTGGATCGGGAGGCCGACCTTGCGGACCTCCTTGGTGATGGCGTCCTTGCCGCCGTCGATGGCCTCGTCGCGCCGTTCCTTCGCGAACCACTGGCGGATCTTCGCGCGGGCCTTCGGCGAACCGGCGAACTGCAGCCAGTCCCGGCTGGGCCCGGCGGTGTCGGCCTTCGAGGTGAAGATCTCGATGACCTCGCCGTTTTCGAGCTTGCGCTCCAGCGCCACGAGACGGCCGTTGACGCGGGCGCCGATGCAGCGGTGGCCGACCTCGGTGTGCACCGCGTAGGCGAAGTCGACCGTGGTCGAATCGACCGGCAACGTGATGACGTCACCCTTCGGGGTGAACACGAAGATCTCGCGCGCGGCGAGCTCGTAGCGCAGCGACTCGAGGAAGTCACCGGGGTCGGCGGCTTCCCGCTGCCAGTCGAGCAGCTGGCGCATCCACGCCATCTCGTCGACGTCGACGGAGTTGTTGCCGCCGCCGTGCGTGCCCTTGGTCTCCTTGTACCGCCAGTGCGCGGCGATGCCGTACTCGGCCGTGCGGTGCATCTCGTAGGTGCGGATCTGCACCTCGAGCGGCTTGCCGTCCGGGCCGATCACCGTGGTGTGCAACGACTGGTACACGCCGAACCGCGGCTGCGCGATGTAGTCCTTGAAGCGGCCGGGCACCGGCTGCCACTGCGCGTGCACGACGCCCATGGCGGCGTAGCAGTCGCGGACGTCCTCGACCAGGATCCGCACGCCGACCAGGTCATGGATGTCGTCGAGGTCGCGGCCGCGCACGATCATCTTCTGGTGGATCGAGTAGTAGTGCTTGGGCCTGCCCTCGACCTTGGCGGTGATCCGCGAGGCGACCAGGTTGCTGGTCAGGTCGACGATCACCGAGCGGAGGTACGTGTCGCGCGAAGGAGCGCGGTCGGCCACCAGGCGGACGATCTCGTCGTACTTCTTGGGCTGCAGGATGGCGAACGCGAGGTCCTCGAGCTCCCATTTGACGGTCGCCATGCCGAGGCGGTGGGCCAGCGGCGCGAGGACCTCGAGGGTCTCGCGCGCCTTCTTGGCCTGTTTCTCCGGCGGGAGGAAGCGCATCGTGCGCATGTTGTGCAGCCGGTCGGCCAGCTTGATGACCAGCACGCGGGGGTCGCGGGCCATCGCGATGACCATCTTGCGGATGGTCTCGGCCTCGGCGGCCGTGCCGAGCTTGACCTTGTCCAGCTTGGTGACGCCGTCGACGAGCTCGCTGACCTTCTGGCCGAAGTCGGCCTTCAGCTCCTCGACGGAGTAACCGGTGTCCTCGACGGTGTCGTGCAGCAGCGCGGCGACCAGCGTCGTGGTGTCCATGCCGAGCTCGGCGAGGATCGTCGCGACGGCGAGCGGGTGGGTGATGTACGGGTCGCCGGACTTGCGCCGCTGCTCGCGGTGCAGCTCCTCGGCGACGTCGTAGGCGTGCTGCAGCAGCGCGAGGTCGGCGTTGGGATGCAACTCGCGGTGGATGACGGCCAGCGGCTCGAGCACCTGCTTGACCGGGGCCGCGCGCTGGGCGGTGATCCGGCGGGCCAGCCGGGCGCGGACACGGCGCGTGGCCGAAGGCGTGGGCGCGGCTCCGTTGGGCTTCGGCGCGCCATTCGCCTCGGCGCCGTCCTTTGCCGACATCGCGGCGTCCAGCTCCTGGCTCACCCGCACCTCCTGCAGCTCGTGCGGCCTCTAGACCACCAGAGTAACGCGCCGTACATCACAGCCCGCGCCGCAGGTCCGCAGACCGACCCTAATCCCGTGTTTCGGTCAGTCACGCGGAGTGACAGGGTCCAAGTCCCTGAAGGCCACCATGACGGCGTTTAACGCCGTCATGGTGGCCTTCAGGGGCAGTCAGACTTGGGCGAGGGCGGTGACCGGGGTCCCCGCGAGCGGGGCTCGACCGCCGAGGGCCGCGAGTTCCAGGACCACGGACAGCCTCGAGACGAGACCGCCGGCGTCCTGGATCAGCTTGACGGCCGCGGCGCCGGTGCCGCCGGTGGCGAGGACGTCGTCGAGGACGACCACGTTCGCCCCGGGTGGGATCACCCCGGCCGGAAGCTCCAGCGAAGCCGTGCCGTACTCCAGCGCGTAGTCGATCCGCCCGGCTACCTTGGGCAGCTTGCCCGGCTTGCGGACCAGCGCGACGCCGAGCCCGCGGGCGTAGCCGACCGCGGCGGCGAGGACGAACCCGCGAGCCTCGATCCCGGCGACCAGGTCGGTGCCGGGGTCGAGGGTTTCAGCGAGCGCGTCGACGACGGCCCGGAATCCACCGGCGTGCGCGATCAGCGGCGAGAAGTCACGGAACAGCACACCGGGCTCGGGAAAGTCAGGCACCTCGACGATGAGGCCGAGGGCCTTGTCCAGATCCATCTTCAGTTCAGCGCTTCCGCTTGCTGCTCGGCTTGCCCGAGGGACGCCCGCGGTTCGCCTTCTGGTGCCTGACCGGCACACTCGCGGCCGCGGCGTACGCCTTTTCCTTACGCAGCTCCGCATCGAGCGACTCGTCGTCGTTCGCGTCGAACTCGTCGTCCTGCGCGCGATCCGCGGCCTTGCGCGCCTGGCTGGCGCGGCGGGCACGGACCCGGTCCGCCTGCTGGCGGAACTTCGGGTCGCGCATCTTGAAGTCGACCAGCAGCGGGGTGGCCAGCGCGATCGAGGACAGCACGCCGACCAGGGTGCCGGTGAGCTGGACGAGCGCGAGATCCTGCAACGTGCCGGAGCCGAGCAGAACGTAGCCGACGATGAGCAGGCCCAGGATCGGCAGCAGCGCGATGACCGCGGTGTTGATCGATCGCATCAGGGTCTGGTTCAGCGCCAGGTTGGCCGCCTCGCCGAACGTGCGCCGGGTGAGCCCGAGCAGCCCGCGGCTGTTCTCGCGGACCTTGTCGAACACCACCACGGTGTCGTAGAGCGAGAACCCGAGGATGGTCAGCAGGCCGATCACCGTCGCGGGCGTGACCTCGAAGCCGATCAGCGAGTAGATGCCCGCCGTCACCACGATGTCGTGTAACAGGGAGATCAACGCCGCCGCGGCCATCCGGAGATCGAAGTAGACCGCCAGGAAGATCGTCACCGCGACCAGGAACACCAGCAGCGCGATGATCGCCTTCTGCGAGATCTCGCCACCCCAGGACGCGCTGACCGCGCTGTCACTGATGGCCTGGACGCTGGGCTGGCCGTTGGAGCCGATCGGGCCGAGCTCGGTGAAGAGCTCCTGCTTGAGCTTGAAGACGTCGGCCGGGTCCAGCGTTTCCGACCGGATCTGGATGGTCGACGCGGCACCGGTGCCGACCTTCTGCGCCTCCGTGGCGGGCCTGCCGAGCGCCTTCTCAAAGGCGGCCTTCGCCCCGTCCTCGGTGATCTGGCCGTGCGAGCCCTTGGCGGGCAGCTGGATCTGCGTGCCGCCCTCGAAGTCGATGCCGAAGTTGAAGCCCTTGATACCCATCGACGCGATGCACACCAGGACGAGCGCGCCGAAGAAGATGTACCAGCGCCTGCGCTTGCCGATGACATCGAACGCGCCGGTGCCCACGTACAGGCGGTGGAAGAAGCTCTCACGCTTCGCCGGCGCCGGGGTCTTGGGCGAGCCCTCGGCGTCCGTTCCCAGATCTTCTACCCCCATGTCAGGCCTCCTTCACGTTCGCGCCACCGACGACCGGAGCGGCCGACCTGCGGTGCGAGCCCAGCTCCTGCACGGCGCCGAGGCCGAGGTTCTTGGGATTGGACAGGAACTTCGACTTCGACTTCGACACCATGGCCACCAGCGGGTGCGTCACCAGGTACACGACCACGAGGTCGAGCACCGTGGACATACCCAGGGTGAACGCGAAGCCCTGGACGTCGCCGACGGCGATCAGGTACAGGATCGCGGCGGCGAGGAAGCTGACGCCGTCCGAGGCCAGGATCGTGCGACGCGCGCGGACCCAGCCCCTTGGCACCGCCGAGCGGAACGTTCTGCCTTCCCGGATCTCGTCCTTCAGGCGTTCGAAGTAGATGACGAAGGAGTCCGCCGTGATCCCGATCGCGATGATCAGGCCGGCGATGCCCGCGAGGTCGAGTGAGTACCCGATCCAGCGGCCGAGCAGGACCAGCACGGCGTACACCAGCGAGCCGGACAGACCCAGCGAAAGGATCGTCAGCACGCCGAGCAGGCGGTAGTAGAAAAGGCAGTAGACGAACACGACGATCAGGCCGATCGCACCGGCGATCAGACCGGCCTCCAGTGACGCGAGGCCCAGCGTCGCCGACACCGTCGTCGCGTCCGAGGAGGTGAACGACAGCGGCAGCGAGCCGTACTTCAGCGCGACGGCGAGATCCTGCGCCTCCGACTGGTTGAACTTGCCGCTGATCTGGGTGTTGCCGTCCAGGATCGCGCCGTTGATGGTCGGCGCCGAGACGACGTTGGTGTCGAGCACGAACGCGGCCTGCTTGCCGGTGTGCGAGGAGGTGTAGTCGCCCCAGGTCTTCGTGCCGTTGCCCTTGAAGGTGAGGTTCACTACCCACTGGGAACGCTGCTGGTCGAAGCCTGAGCTCGCGTCACCGATGTCGGTGCCGGGCAGGAACTCGGGCGTCAGCAGGTACTTCGTCGTGCCCTTGTCCCCACAGGCGACCAGCGGCTTCGTGATGTCGTCGTTGCCGACCAGCGGGTCGTTCGCGTTGGGCGCGCAGGTGATGGAGTCCATCGCCTGCTGCGTCAGCTGCTGCGCAACGGTGGCGGCCTGCTGGTCGTTCGGGTTCGCCGGGATCAGCAGCGGGTTCTGCCGGACCTTCTGCGCGGCCTGGATCTCCGCGGCGGTCTTCGAGTCGATCGAGCCGTCGTTCGGGGGCGGTGTGGGCGCCGGGGTCGACGCCGGGGGCTTGCTCGGGCTCGGTGTGGTGGCAGGCGGCTGCTGGACGGGGGCTCCGCCCACCGCGCCACCACCAGCGCCCGGGGTCTTCGACGCTCCGGCAGACGGCGCGCCCGAGGACGGTGCCCCGGAACTGGGCGCGCCCGAAGACGGCGGCGTCGACGCGGGCGGCTGGGTCGGCACCGGCGTCACGGGCGTCGAGAAGAGCACGCCGCGGAAGCCGAGCTTCGCGGTCTTGCCCAGGCTCTTCGCCTGGTCGCCCTGCTCGCCCGGAACCGTGATGACCACGTTGTTGCCGTCGAGAAGCACCTCGGTGCCGCTGACCCCGATGCCGTTGACGCGCTTCTCGATGATCAGGCGAGCCTGATTCAGGGACGCTCGGTCGGGCTGTCCACCGGTCGGCGTGCGAGCGGTCAACGTGACCCGGGTGCCACCCTGCAGATCGATGCCGAGTTTCGGCGTGGGCTTGCCGCCGCCGGTGAAGAACACCAGCGCGTACAGCACGACCACGATCAGGGCGAACAAGGCGAGATAGCGTCCCGGGCGGAGATGCCCGGCCGATGCTGCCACTGTGCTTCGGTCTCCTCGGACTGGGTGTTCCCCAATAGGCTTCGACGAATCCCCACCGGCGGTGTCCGGTGGCGCTGCGCACGAGGCTCGAACGGGCATGACTATGACGACGGACACGCACGCAGCACCGAGACACTACTCGGTGCTGCGTGAGCCCGGCGTAGACCCCACACCGACGAAAGTCGGGAATGTGGGAGTGCCGCGGGGGCTACTTCTTGCCGTGCTCCAGCGGGGGCGCGATCTGCGCGGTCGAGGGCTCCTCGATGCGCTCGTTCTCAATGCGCTCGTTCTCAATGCGCTCGTTCTCAATGCCCGAGGACGACTCGATGATCGGGTGCTCGGTGTCCTCGGCGTCGACGGCGTCCTCGTCGGTCTCGACGACCGGCAGGACCTTCTCGCGCACCGCCTGGCGCAGCCAGGTGGTGACGATGCCCGGGGCGATCTCGACGTCGATCGTGTCGTCCGAACTGCTGTCCGCCACCGTGCCGTACATCCCGGAGGTGGTCATCACCCGGTCACCCGGCGCGATGCTGTTCTGCAGTTCCTTCTGGGCCGCCGCCGCCTTCTTCTGCTTCCGGGTACCCATGACGAGTGGCACCGCCACGACGAGCATGAGGAGCAACGGCAGCAATAAGTTGTTCATGACTCTCCATTCGACGGACGCCAGGAGTCGACGATACGTCCGGTTTTGGCGGATGTGCTCTTCCGAGTGTGCCAGGTGCCAGCGGAAAGGCCAGCACCCACCATCACTTCGTAACTCTCGGTACCGCTCTCGGTGCGCACCTCGACGACCAGGTCAGTCCTGATCGAACAGCCCGGGGCCGCCCTGATCGAACCGGCCGCCCGTCTCCGTGGGCAGCCCGGTCGCCGGGTGCCCGGCCGGGGGCCGCAGGCCCAGGTGCTCCCACGCGGCCGCGGTAGCGACCCGGCCACGCTGAGTGCGAGCGAGCATACCGGCGCGCACCAGGTAGGGCTCACACACCTCTTCCACGGTGCTGGGCTCCTCCCCCACGGCCACCGCCAGGGTCGCCACGCCGACCGGGCCGCCGCCGAACGACCGCACCAGCGAGCCCAGCACGGCCCGGTCCAGGCGGTCGAGACCGAGCTCGTCCACGTCGTAGACCGCGAGCGCGGCCCGCGCGATCTCGCGGGTCACGTTCCCATCGGCCCTGACCTGGGCATAGTCCCGGACCCGCCGGAGTAGCCGGTTCGCGATCCGGGGTGTGCCGCGCGACCGCCGCGCGATCTCGGCGCCGCCGTCACGGTCGATCGGCACGTTGAGGATCGTCGCGGCCCGGCGCACGACGAGCTCCAGCTCGGCGTCGGTGTAGAACTCCATCTGACCGGTGAAGCCGAAGCGGTCGCGCAGCGGGCCGGTCAGCGAGCCGGACCGGGTAGTGGCCCCGACCAGCGTGAACGGCGCGATCTCCAGCGGGATGCTGGTCGCGCCGGGGCCCTTGCCGACGACGACGTCGACCCGGAAGTCCTCCATCGCGAGGTACAGCATCTCCTCGGCGGGCCGGGCGATGCGGTGGATCTCGTCGATGAACAGCACGTCACCGGGTGACAGATTGGACAGCATCGCCGCGAGGTCGCCCGCGCGTTCCAGTGCCGGGCCCGAGGTGATCCGGATGGCGGCGTTGAGCTCGGCCGCGATGATCATCGCCATACTCGTCTTGCCCAGCCCAGGAGGCCCGGACAGCAAAACGTGATCCGGTGGCTCCCCGCGGCGTCGCGCGCTCTCGAGGACCAGCTCCAGCTGCTCACGCACCCGCGGCTGGCCGACGAACTCGTCCAGCACGCGCGGGCGAAGTGACGTCTCGACCTCACGCTCGGCCGTCTGCGCCAGCGCCGACAGGGTCTCGTCCTCGGCGTCGAATTCCGTCACGCCGTCATAGTCCACGCCGCGTCCTACCGCTTGCGCCCGAGGGTGGCGAGCGCGGCCCGCAGCACCGTGGACGTCGTCTTCGCGTCACCGTCGGCGAGCACCTTGTCGACCGTCTGCTCCGCCTGCTTCGCCGGGAAACCGAGCCCAGCGAGGGCCTCGACGACCTCGGCCCGGATGACCGAATGCGCTCCGGTGGCAGGCGCCTCCCCCGGCATCCCTGGCAGGGCGGTGACCTTGTCGCGCAGTTCGAGCGTGAGCCGCTCGGCGCCCTTGCGGCCGATGCCGGGGACCTGCGTGAGCACGGTGATGTTGCCTTCCACCAGCGCGGACCGCAGCTTGTCCGGATCGAGCACGGCGAGCGTGGCCAGCGCGATCCGCGGGCCGATGCCCGAGACCGTCTGCAACAGGCCGAACAGTTCCCGCGCGTCGACGTCGCCGAAGCCGAACAGCGTCAGCGAGTCCTCGCGGACGACGAGGGCGGTGTGCAGCAGGGTTTCCTGCCCGCGCCGCAGCATCGAGAGGGTGGCCGGGGTGGCCTGCACGGCCAGGCCCACGCCGCCGACCTCGACCACCGCGTGGTCGAGCCCGACGGACAGCACCGGTCCGCGTACCGAGGAGATCATCGAGCCACTCCAGTGTTCTTCGCTTGTTTGGCCAGTTTCGCGGCGGCGGCGAGCCGCGCCTTGTGGGTCTTCGCGATCTCGGCGGCCCTGGCCTCCGCCTCGGCGAGCCGCTGCCGCATCGGCTCGCGCCAGAGGTGACAGATGGCCAGTGCGAGCGCGTCCGCGGCGTCGGCGGGATGGGGCCGCACCTCAAGCCCGAGCAGCCGCATCACCATGCCGGTGACCTGCGCCTTGTCGGCGCGGCCGGAGCCGGTGACGGCCGCCTTGACCTCGCTGGGTGTGTGGAAGACGACCGGCAGCCCGCGCCGGGCCGCCGCGACCGCGACCACCCCGCCCGCCTGCGCGGTGCCCATCGCCGTGCTCACGTTGTGCTGGGCGAACACCCGCTCGACCGCGACGGCTTCCGGTTCGTACCGGTCCATCCACCGTTCGACGGCGTCGGAGATCCCCAGCAGCCGGACCGAAAGATCGGCGTCGGCGGGCGTGCGGACGACGTCGACGGCCACGCAGCGGACGGTGCGGCCCTTGCCTCCGTCGACCACGCCGAAACCGCATCTGGTCAGACCGGGATCGACCCCGAGCACGCGCACCTGACTCCCTCCCGGCGAACACCAGTTCGAGGTGTGAGGCTACCGGGCGCGATCCACGGCAGGATGGAAGACATGCCGAGCCCGCGCGAGTTCATCGAACACCTTGGCCTTGAACCGCTCCCTGTCGAGGGCGGGCGGTTCGCCCAGAGCATGCGTGACGAGACGGCATCTGCCATCTACTACCTGCTCGAGGCGCCGGAGTTTTCCGCGCCCCATCGCCTGGACCGGGTGGAGCTCTTCGTCCACCACGCGGGCGCGGCGGCCACGATGCTGCTGCTCCATCCGGACGGCACGGTGTCACGCCCGGTGCTCGGAACCGACGTCGCGGCCGGTCAGCGGCCGCAGGTGGTCGTCCCGGCGGGTGTCTGGCAGGCCACCGTCACACTGGGTGAGTGGAGTCTGCTGGGGACCGTCGTGGTGCCGCCCTACACGGACGAGTCGGTCGAGTTCGCTTCCGTGGCCGAGCTGAGCGCCTGGTTCCCGGCGGCGGCGGCCGACCTCCGTGCGCTCGGCAAGTGAGATGAACGGACCGTTCATGGCGCTCGAGACGGGACGAGCGGCGGCTCAGGGACCGTCGACGCCCGGCTGCCAGCTCTCCGGGACGCCGGACTCGGTGAGCACCGGCTGCCAGTCCGCGAAGCCCTCCGGGGCGTCGCGGTGCCAGGGGAACCGCCCCTCCGGGGTGGCGACGACGAGCTGCAGGGCCGGGAAGTCGCCGTCGGGGTAGACGAGGAAGGCGCTGCCGAAGTACTCGGGGTAGTGCCCCTTGGCGACGCGCTCGAACACCACCGGCGCGCCCTGGAAGAAGTCGTCGTACTGCTTGCCGACCTCGAAGATCTCCCCGTTGGCGGAGCGGTCCACGTAGGCGTCGAGCAGGACTGGCCCCATGTGCTCGGGCAGGCCGATCACGACCGCCTCCGGCACGTTGTGCAGCGCCCACGCGCAGGCGGTGAAACAGAAGCCGGAACCGTTGGCATCACTGGGAACCGCGATAACGGCGTTCCCTCTCGCCTGAGCCTCGGACTCGATCCATGCGATGAGGCGCTGCTCTTCGGCGGTGAGGGCGGAGGTGGTCACGGCGGCCATTCTGCCGTACGGCGCCGTTCACGCCCAGTGCCCACGCCCGTTAATTTCCCGATCATGCCAACGGTTCCGGCTACCGCCGCGTCAAACTACGCGTCCACCTCGGCCATGACCTCGTCCGAGACGTCGAAGTTCGCGTAGACGTTCTGGACGTCGTCGCAGTCTTCGAGCGCGTCGATCAGCCTGAAGACCTTCTTCGCGCCGTCGACGTCGAGCGGGACGCTGACCGAGGGCAGGAACGTCAGGTCGGCCGACTCGTACTCGAACCCAGCCTCCTGCAGCGCCTTGCGCACCGGCACGAGGTCGGTGGCCTCGGAGACGATCTCGAAGTTCTCGTCGAGGTCGTTGACCTCCTCCGCGCCCGCGTCGAGCACGGCCATCAGGACGTCGTCCTCGGTCGTGTCGCCCTTGGGCATGATCACAACGCCCTTGCGGTTGAACATGTACGACACCGAGTTCGGGTCGGCCAGCGAGCCGTTGTTGCGGGTGAGCGCGGTGCGCACCTCCATCGCGGCGCGGTTCTTGTTGTCGGTGAGGCACTCGATCAGCACCGCGACACCGTTGGGGCCATAGCCCTCGTAGGTGATGGTCTGCCAGTCGGCGCCACCGGCCTCTTCACCGCCGCCACGCTTACGCGCGCGCTCGATGTTGTCGGCGGGCACCGAGTTGCGCTTCGCCTTCTGGATGGCGTCGTAGAGCGTGGGGTTGCCCTCCGGGTCGCCACCCCCGGTGCCGGTCCGCGCTGCCACCTCGATGTTCTTGATCAACCTCGCGAAGAGCTTGCCGCGCTTCGCGTCGAGGTTGGCCTTCTTGTGCTTCGTGGTGGCCCACTTGGAGTGGCCGCTCATCTCTCCTCCATCTGTGTTGTGCCCGCTGTGGTGTCAAGGACGGACACAGCGTCGATAACTCAGGCTTCCCGCACGATGTCGACGAACAACCGGTGTACCCGCTCATCCCCCGTCAGCTCCGGGTGGAACGCGGTCGCGAGCACCGCCCCCTGCCGGACCGCGACGATCCTAGCGGCCACCTCGGGCGCGCCCGGGATCTCGGGAACCTCGGCGAGTACCTCCACCCCGTCGCCGGTCTTCTCGACCCACGGGGCGCGAATGAACACGGCGTGCACCGGCCCGCCGTCGATGCCACGGAAGTCCAGATCGGCTTCGAACGAGTCGACCTGCCGTCCGAAGGCGTTGCGTCGCACGACCACGTCCAGGCCGCCGAGCTGCTGCTGGTCCGGCCTGCCGTCGAGCGCCTGGCGGGCGAGCAGGATCATCCCGGCGCACGAGCCGAACGTCGGCAATCCGCCCGCGATCCGCTCGCGCAGGGGCTCCAGCAGCTCGAAGGTCTCCAGCAGCCGGGACATCGTGGTCGACTCGCCGCCCGGCAGCACCAGACCGTCCACTTCGGACAACTCGCGCTCGCGGCGGACCGGGAGCGCGCGCGCCCCGGCGCTCTCCAGCATCGCGGCGTGTTCCCGCACATCACCCTGCAGTGCGAGCACGCCGACCACCGGCCGTGCCCCCGAAGCGATCGCCACCCGACCTCCCAAAAGACGTTCCCACCAGCTTAGGCGCTCCGGGGAACGGCCTGGTCACCGGCTAGGGGACGCCAACGAGCCGGAGCAGCGCGGTGGTGGCCGCCGCGGCCAGCACGATCACCACGAACGGCGCCTTCCGCCACGCGAGCACTCCCCCGGCGAGCACCCCGGCCGGGCGGGCGTACCCGGCGAAGCCACCGTCCTGGGTGAACGTCCAGATGGCGACGAGTGCGGCCAGCAGCACGACGGCCGCCATCGCCGTCAGCTTCTCCGCGCGGGGCGACAACGTGACGCGGGCGCGCAGCACGGGCCCGGCGAACCGGAACGCGAAGGTCCCGGCGGCCAGCACCACGGTGGCGATGATCAGGTCGACGGGATCCATCAGCACACCTCTTCGGGCTCGGGAACGGGCTCGGGCCGCTCGGCGGGGTCCTTGGCCACGACTCCGGCGAGCACGCCGACCAGCGCGAGCAGCACCGGCAGCCCGGCGGGCAGGAAGGGGGTGGTGGCCAGCGCGACGACCACGCCGACGAGCACCGGCAGCCGGGTCGCCCGGTCCTTCAGCGACGGCAGGACCAGCGCGAACATCACGGCGGGGAACGCCGCGTCCAGGCCCAGCGCGTCGGTGTCGCTGATGACCGTCCCGGCGAACGCGCCGACGACCACCCCGAGGTTCCAGCAGACGAACAGGCCGATTCCGCAGGCCCAGTAGGCGGCGCGGCGGCGGTCGGCGTCACGCTGGGCGAGCGCGAAGGCCACCGATTCGTCGATCATCAGGTGACTGCCGACGAGCCGGGACGCCCAGCGCTCGCCCAGCACGTCGCCGATGGCGAAGCCGAAGGGCAGGTGCCGGGCGTTGGCCAGCAGCCCGGCCACCACCGCGGCGATCGGGTTGCCACCGGAGGCCACAATGCCGACGAACATGAACTGCGAAGCCCCGGCGAAGACGAGGAGGGACAGGAGCATCGGTGCCCAGACCGGGAAGCCCGAGGTGACCGTGATGGCCCCGTAGGACACGCCGACCACGAGGTCGGCGAGGCAGACCAGGCCGATGTCACGGGCCAGGTCCCGATCGAGTGTTCGCCATATCGAACGCATGTGTCATATAATGAACAATCGACGACCTGTTCGTCAAGCCGAACAGAACGACCGCTGGAGCGAACGCATGTCCCCCAACCCGGCCAACGGCGGCGCGCCCCTGGAGGTCATCGCCGCCTCACTCCGCCGCGAGCGCACCCGCACGGGGCTGTCCCTGACCGAGGTCGCCAAGCGGGCGGGCATCGCGAAGTCGACGCTGTCCCAGCTGGAGTCCGGCACCGGGAACCCGAGCGTGGAGACGCTGTGGGCGCTCGGCGTGGCACTCGACGTACCGTTCTCGCGCCTTGTCGAACCGCAGCGGACCCAAGTGCAGGTCATCCGCGCGGGCAAGGGGCCGACGGTGTTCGCGGAGCACGCCGACTACGCGTGCACCCTGCTCAGCTCGTGCCCGCCAGGCGCGCGCCGGGACGTGTACATGATCCGGGCCGAGCCGGGCGAACCCAGGCGCTCCGACCCGCACATGAGCGGCGTAGTCGAGCACATCGTGCTCAGCGCCGGGCGCGCGAGGGTCGGCATCCGCGACGAGCCGGTCGAGCTGCTGCCCGGCGACTACATCTGCTACCCGGGCGACGTCCCGCACATCTTCGAAGCACTGGAGCCGGGCACCTACGGCGTCGAAATCTCCGAGCACTCCTGAAGTCTCTGAAGGCCACCATGAGGGCGTTAGAGTCCCTCATGGTGGCCTTCAGAGGCCATCCAAATCGACCTCACCGGGCGGGGCGCTTCGCGTCCTTTCAGTGCGCCAAGGCGCCGAGCAGTCTGGTGCACGCGGCCGCGCTGCCCAGGTTGCCCGCGCCCGTGAACAGCGATGACGCGCCACGCAGTTCACGGACCGCCGCCCGGTGCTCGCCCAGCTTCGTGTGCACGCGGCCGATGTCCAGGCACACCTGGGCCGCGCACTGGTCGTCGGACAGCGGCGCCAGCAGGTCCAGCGCGCGCCGCAGGCACTCCATCGCCCGGTCGACGTCCCCTCGCGCCAGGTGGAGCTGCCCGTAGCGGCGGAGCAGCAGCGCTGTGCGGTGGTCGTCGCCCAGCTCGGCGCACAGCCACGCCGCCGCGTCGAGGGCAGCGACCGCCCGGTCGAACCTGCCCGCCTCGAGACTGAGCACGGCGAGGGAGGTGTGCAGGTGCGCCTCCCCCATCCGGTCCCCCACCCGCACGCAGACGGCCAAGGCCCGCCCGGCCAGCCGCCACGACTCAGCGGGTCGCCCGGTGACCCTGGCCAGCACGCTGAGCCCGGTCAGCGCCCGCGCGGCGCCCCGCTCGTCGCCGAGCACCTCACTCAACCGCAGTGACTCGCCCAGCGCACGGCTCGCCGCCGTGAACTCGTCCCGGTAGATGTGCAACTGGCCGATCCCGCGCAACAGCCCCGCTTCGCCGCGGACGCATCCCGCGGCCCTCGCGGCGTCGAGCGCCCGGCCGTGACAGCGGGACCAATCCGCGTACAAGCCACGGTGATCGAAGTACCCCGCCAGCACCACCGCGAGTTCCCAGGCCTGTTCCCCCAGCCCGAGTTCGGCGGCGCTCGACACGGCCGCCTCCAGTGCGGGCTGCTCGGCCTGGAACCAGTCCAGCGGGTCGGCGGTCGCGGCGGCGCGCACTTCGACGTCCTCCAGCGGCAGGCGCACGGCGTCGCCAGGCTCCGGCCGCAAGATGCTGCCGGGCAGCCGGTCGGCCACCAGCTCGGCCAGCCACAACCAGCCACCGAGCACCCTGGTCACGGCCGCGCCCCGGTCTGGGCCGGGTTCCGCGGCGACGGTTTCACGAGCGAGGGAGCGCACCAGATCGTGCATGCGGTAGCGAGGCCGCCCGCCGTCGCGCCCGGTCACCAGCACCAGGTGCCGCCGGTGCAGATCGTCCAGGGCCCGTTCGGCCGAGTCGATCGGGAGCTCGGCGAGCACCGCGGCGGTCCAGCCAGGGAACTCCGCGAGCGGCGCGAGGCCGAGTCCGCGGAAGACCCTGCGCGCCAAGGGATCCAGCTGGCGATAGCTGAGGGAAAGACTGCTGCGGACGGCGAGATCCCCGTTGCGGAGCCAATCCAGCCGGCTGTGTTCCTCCGACAGCGCCTCGGCGACGTCGTCCAGGGTCCACCGGGACTTGTCGGCGAGCCTGCTCCCGACGATCCTCAGCGCGAGCGGCAGGCCACCGCAGACGTCGAGCACCCGGTCGAGCGCGGGCGTGCCAGCCTTGACCCGCTCGTCCCCCGAAAGCCGCGCGAGCAGCGCCACCGCCTCGGCGTCGGGCAGCACGTCGAGCGGGATGAGCCTGCCCAGTTCCAGCCCGCCGAGGGTGAACCGGCTGGTGGCGATGACGGCACAGCCCGGTGCCGCTGGCAGGAGCGGCCGCAGCTGGGTTTCGTCGGCCGCGTCGTCGAGCACCAGCAGGACCCGCCTGCCGTGCAAGACGCTGCGGAACAGGCAGGCGCCTTCCTCCGGGTCCGCCGGGATCCGGTCCGGCGGGACACCGAGCGAGCGGAGGAAGGCGGCCAAGACCGCTTCGGGCTGGCGGGGTTCGGCCGTCGTCCCGCGCAGCGACACGAACAGCTGCCCATCGGGGTAGGCGCCGCTCACCCGGTGCGCGAGCTGGACGGCCAGCGCGGTCTTGCCGATGCCGCCGACACCGGTCAGCACCAGTACCAGCGGAGCGTCCCGGTCCGGATCAGGCGACGCCGCGGCGAGCAGGTCGTCGAGGAGCGCCTCGCGGCCGACGAACGTGGGCACCGGTGACGGCAGCTGGCAGGGGACGAACCCGTCCGGCCGCGCGGTGAAACCCGGCGGCCGCACCCCGGGCGCGGCCCGCAGGATGTCGCCGTGCAGCTCGCTCAGCGACGGCGACGGCTCCACGCCGAGCTCGTCACGCAGCCGCTGGTGCCACTCGCGGTAGACCTCGAGCGCGTCGGCGGCCCGGCCCGCCCTGGCCAGCGCCGTCATCAGGAGTCCGCAGGCGCGTTCACGGAACGGGTGCCGCTCGATCAGGTCACGCAGGTCGTGGATCACCCTGGCGTACTCACCGAGCTGCACCTCCACGGCCGCGCAGTCCTCCACTGTGGACAGCCGGAGTTCCTCCCAGCGCGCCAGCAACGACGGCGATCCGAGGAGCAGGACGTCGCCGAGCACCGGGCCACGCCACAACGCCAGCGCGCGCCGGAACAGGTCCGAGGCCTCCGCCCACCGGCCGCCCGCGAGCCCGGCCCGCCCCCGCGCGGTCAGCGTGGTGAACAGGTCGAGGTCGGACTGCCCCGGTTCCACCCGGAGCCGATAGCCGTTCTCGCAGGTCACGATGGGCGCGCAGCCCTCGTCCTGCCGGTGCAGTACCCGACGCAGCTGCGAGATCAGGCCCTGCAGCTGCACCTTCGCCGACGCGGGCGGCGTATCGCCCCAAAGCTCCTCGGCGAGCCGATCACGCGAAACCACCCTGTTCGCCTCGACGAGTAGGAGGGCGAAGACCTTTCTCGCCTGTGGAGGCCCGAGTGGGACCTCGCCCTCTTGCCCATCGACCGCAGGCGCCCCCAGAACGCGGTAGAAAAACACCCCCGTGCCCATCTGATCCCCCTCAGACGTCAGCCACTGTGACATTTATTTCCTAAGTGTCACAGTCCCGTCTGGGCAGGGCTTCCACCATTCGGGTGACGATCGGGTTCAGCAGACTGACGCCGAGGGGTAGATACGCACCGAACCGGCCTTGAACCCCTCCACACCCGCCGAGCTTTCACCCGGCTGGACGCACCGAGAAGGACCGTCCTGGTGGAAGCCCGCGTAAACGCGCATGTCCGTGGTGCGGCTGTTGTCCCAGGAGGCCACCTTGGGCACGAACGTCGTGACCCCTGCCCGCTGGATGCGGACGACCCTGCCCAGGTAGTGCGGCCCCTCCCAGAAACAGGCGTAGCCCGACGGGCAATCCTGCTTGGCCGGTGCGCTCGCGCCCTGCGCCGCGACGGGACCGGCCGCCGTCATCGCGAAGATCCCCGCCACTGCCAACGCGCCGGCCATGGTCTTGGTGAGCATGCGTCCTCCTCGATCCCGGCACACCCCTTGTGCGCCACCAGGACCTTCGCGGACTTCGCTATGCGAGCGCTAAGAACGCGGCTAAGAACTGTCGCAGCAGCCGCCGCTCGAAGCCGCGGGCACCTGTCCTTCGAAGCCGCTTACCCTCCACAAAGGACGAAAAGTCCGCCCATTCGCCCGTTTCATACCGCCACGACCGTTTCATGTGTGCCCCTGAAGGCCACCATGACAGCGTTAAACGCCGTGAAGGCTCCCATCAGGGCACACGGCAAGCCTGGGGTAGCGACCGAAGGGGACCTTACCCTCGACTCAACCTTGCAAAAGTCCCCTTCACCAGAACAGACCGCGTGAAAGTCCCCGTCAGTCACGCGGCCCTCGGCGCCAAACTGGACGACATGACATCAGTTCCGGACGCCTTCTAAGAAAGGCTCGTGAGTGGCCAGGCCGGTTCTCACCGGCGCAGCCACGCACGAGCCTTGGCCGTGAATCAGCAGGCGGAGTCGCTCGAGTAGATGCGCAGCGAGGACATCTTGTCGTTGTCACCGCCCAGTTTCGCGGACCGCGCGCCCGACTGGATGCAACGGGACGTTCCGCCGCCGTTGATGTCGTAGTACCAGCGGGCGTCCACGCCTCGCCGGTTGTACCAGCCCGAAGCCTTGTCGTTGAAGCCGTAGTCGGTCAGGTTCCGGAGACCGGCGTCGTGGAACTGGAGCCGCCTACCGGTGAAGTTGTCCTTCTCCCAGACGCAGACATAGTCGTTGGTGCAGTCACCCGCCGAAGCGGGCGACAGGATGAGCTCGGTGTTCCCGTTGTCCCAGCTCACCTTGTCGCCACTGTAGGTCCACCCCGGGGCGAGCTTCGCCGTGTCGACGCCCATCTTGCCCAGCGCGGCCGCGCCACTCGTCGCGGCCGTGGCGGGCACCGCCGCCATGGTCACCAGTGCGGCGGCCCCCGCCAGAACCGAAACAACCTGTGAAACCCGCATGTCTCCTCCTCGTCCCCGGCACACGCCGTGTGTGCCGGGACCAAGGTCGCGAACACCGCTAAGGATTCGCTGACCGTAGGGAAAGGACGGCGGTTACCAGCCGCGCTCAGCCAGGCGGTGGGGCTCGGGGACATCTGAAACGTTGATGCCGACCATGGCCTCGCCGAGGCCGCGCGAGACCTTGGCGATGACGTCGGGGTCGTCGTAGAACGTGGTGGCCTTGACGATCGCTTCGGCGCGCTGCGAGGGGTTGCCGGACTTGAAGATGCCGGAGCCGACGAACACGCCCTCGGCGCCGAGCTGCATCATCATCGCCGCGTCGGCCGGGGTGGCGATGCCGCCCGCGGTGAACAGCACGACGGGCAGCTTGCCCTTCGCCGCGACCTCCTTGACCAGCTCATACGGGGCCTGCAGCTCCTTGGCCGCGACGTAGAGCTCGTCCTCGGGGAGCGACGAGAGCCGCCGCAACTCACCGCGGATCTGACGCATGTGCGTGGTCGCGTTGGAGACGTCGCCGGTGCCCGCCTCGCCCTTGGAGCGGATCATCGCCGCGCCCTCGTTGATGCGGCGCAGTGCCTCGCCGAGGTTGGTCGCGCCACAGACGAACGGCACGGTGTACTGCCACTTGTCGATGTGGTTGGCGTAGTCCGCGGGAGTGAGCACCTCGGACTCGTCGATGTAGTCGACGCCGAGCGACTGCAGCAGCTGCGCCTCGACGAAGTGACCGATGCGGGCCTTGGCCATCACCGGGATCGAGACGGCCTCGATGATGCCGTCGATCAGATCGGGGTCACTCATCCGGGCGACGCCGCCCTGAGAGCGGATGTCGGCGGGCACGCGCTCGAGCGCCATCACGGCGACGGCGCCGGCGTCCTCGGCGATCTTCGCCTGCTCGGCGTTGACCACGTCCATGATCACGCCGCCCTTGAGCATCTCCGCCATCCCGCGCTTGACCCGGGCGGTACCGGTGGTGGGGGTGACTGCGTTCGCGGACTGGTCGTCAGACACGGCTGGAGCCTTTCGGAGACTGCGCCTTGTTACAGGGCCTTGTTACAGGCGGGCCTGGTAACAGGCGGAAGGAAGGTGCCCCGTCAGGTTAAGCCGATTGTGGACCGCTCACCCGGGCCAGTACGGGGCTATCTCAGCAGTCCACTTCGTCGCCGCGCGCGCCGTCCGCCAGCAAACCGTCGGCCACGAGGGTTCGCGCGTAGAGCGCCGCGCCTCCCGTTTCCCTGGCGCTGACCAGGCCCGCGGCGGTCAGCACCCCCAGGTGCCGGGACACCCTCTCGGCGCTCAGCCTGGTCCGGGACGACAGCTCGGTCGACGAAGCGGGTGAGGCCAGTTCTGTGAGCAGGATCGCCCTGCTCCGCCCCACCAGCCTGGTGAGCGCCGCGGGAGCGGCGACCCCACCGTGCTCCCACAAAGTGGCTATCCCCCGCGGCGGATACCGCAGCACCGGCTGCCAGCGCGGATCGGCCTCGGAGACCACCCGCGGCCAGACGAACACCGACGGCACCAGCACCAGCCCGCGCCCGCAGAGCTGGATCGGCTTCGAGACCTGCTGGTCGGCGATGCTGAGCCAGCCGTCGTGCCAGCTCACCATCGGGGCCAGGTCGTCGAGCAGCTCGCCGCCCCTGCCCGCGGCGAGCGTCTGCGCGCGGAACAGCACGTCGCCCTCCAGCAGCGAGCGGATCCGCGGCCAGTCGTCCGCCAGCACGGCCGTCCAGTAGGACTCGATCTGCGACGCGAGCTTGCTCAGGCCCGCCTCGGGATTGCGGTGCAGCTTCGTCAGCTTCGCCGAGCGCGGCGGGTCCATGGCGTCGAGCTCGCGCCGGACCGCCCTGGCGGGGACGTCCCGCAGATCGGCCAGCTCGTCGGCGAGCTCGGGCACCGGCGTGCGCGGGGTGACGGCGAGGAAGCCGGGCAGGCGCGGGCCCGCCACGACGTCGAACAGCAACCGCAGATCGAGCCCGGACGCGGCCAGGCCGGCCCGCGCGCGCTTGACCCACGGCAGGTGCAGCGCGTGGTCGCCGGGCTGGTTGAGCACGCGGACGCTGGCGACGATCTCCCAGAGCGGCGAGAAGGCGAACCGGGTGTGCGCGAGATCCTCCGCCGTGAAACCCGGTTCGAGCACGCCGTCCTCCCCTGCCGTTCGTTGGGCCGGAGTGTAGAACGCTCCCTTGTGGACAGTTCGGTCAGGTACCCGAAAGCCCTTGCGGGAACGCGAAAAGTCTTTCAGGGTCGTACTTCCGGGCGAGGGCGCGCAGGCGCGGCAGGCTGTCGCCGTAGTAGGCCCGCGCCCAGTCCGGCATCTCCGGGTCGAGGTAGTTGACATACCCCGCGGTGCCGAACTCCTTCCCCAGCTCGTCACGCACGACGCCGATCGCGCGCCGGGCGTAGGCCTCGTCACCGGCTGACGCGTTCACGTCGTGGAGCACCTGGAAGCTCCCGAGCGCCGCCCGGTGCGGGAAGGCGGACTCGTGGGGCCCGACCCGGCCGATGGCGCCGCCCGCGGCGTCGATGATGGTGAACAGGCCGGGCTCGCCGGTCAGCAGATCCGCGGCGGCCTGCGGATCGGACAGGGGTTTGGTCAGCATCCGCGAAGTGCCGACGTAGGCGTTGCGGCCGATTCCGCCGCCACCGCCGGACCAGCCGGGGGCGCACGCCTGACCGCCGAGATCGTCGCAACCGGCGTAGTGCCTCATCGCGCCGAGATAGTCGAACTCGGCCGCGGTCCGCCTGAGCGGCGCGGTGCCGACCCGGCGCACCAGGTCGTCGACGAACGGCTTGAGCCTGCTCTCCGGCCCGACGAAACAGCCGCCGCTCGCGGCGAGCGCCGGGCGCACCCCGCAGTTCGGCCACAGCTCGTCGGGCAGTCCGGTGAGCCACTCCGGCCAGGGCGGCGAGCAGTGCGGGAAGGGCCTCGACGGGAAACGTCAGATCGTAGGCCGTGACGTTCTCGGCCGGCACCGTCCGGAAGGTGAACGACGTGACGATGCCGAAGTTACCCCCGCCGCCCCCGCGCAACGCCCACAGCAGGTCCGGCGCCGACTCCGCCGACACCGTCAGAACCCGCCCGTCCGCGGTGACCAGGCGCGCCGATTCCAGCAGGTCGCAGGTCAGCCCGTACTTCCGGCCCAGCACGCCGATCCCGCCGCCCAGCGTCAGCCCGGCGATGCCGACCGTCGGGCAGGTCCCGGCGGGCACCGCGCGCCCGGCCGCGCCGACAGCCGCGTAGACCTGCCCGAGCCGGGCGCCCGCGCCAGCCACCACCGTACTTCCGGGCCCCATCTCGACGCTGTCAAGCGGGCCGAGATCAACGACCAGCCCACCGTCCACTGTGGAGTAACCGGCGTAGCTGTGGCCGCCACCGCGAGCGGCGAGCGCGCAGCCGGTGCGGGCCGCGAAGTCCACGCAGGCCTGGACGTCCTCGACCCGGGTGCAGCGCGCGACCGCCGCCGGGCGACGTGTGTCGTAGAGGGTGAAGAACGGCTGTTTCGCCCCGGTGTACCCGGCGTCCGACGGCCGGAACAACGGGCCCGCCAGCTTCCGCCGGAGCCGCTCCCACTCCCGTTCGTCTCCCTCGCCGGACCACGCGCCGGTGACGGCCGCGGCCGCCGAACCGGCGCTCGCGTACCGCAGGAACGCACGCCTGGTGATCACCACGGTCAACCCCCGTCTCCCGGATCTGACGCTGAGTGCCGACCGGTGCACGGAAAGTCCACGTCGACATTCGGATGGTCCCTCGGCGATCACCTTGCCGCGACCGCCACCTCGGGTGTGTGATCGAGGACACACCCGCTACGCCGCCGTAGGTGAGGAGACCGGTCATGGTCGACAAGCAGAGCAAGAACGGAGACCCCGGGGCCGCCGTCGCTGTGGACGATCCGGGCAAGGTGCGCAACGTCGTGCTCGTCGGGCCGTCCGGCTCGGGCAAGACCACCCTCACCGAGGCGCTGCTGGCCGCTTCCGGCACGGTCACCAGGGCCGGTTCGGTGGTGGACGGCACCACGGTGTGCGACCACGATCCCGCCGCGGTCCGGCAGCAGCGTTCGGTCGGGCTCTCGGTGGCGCCGGTCTTCCACCAGGGCCACAAGATCAACCTGATCGACACCCCCGGGTACGCCGATTTCGTCGGTGAGCTGCGAGCCGGGCTCCGCGCGGCCGACGCCGCGATGTTCGTCGTCTGCGCCGCGGAGGGCGTGGACGCCGCGACGGTGGCCGTCTGGGAGGAATGCGCCGCCGTCGGCATGCCCCGCGCGGTGGTGGTTTCCCGCCTCGATCACCACCGCGCGGACCCGCTGGCCGAGATCGCCGCGTGCCAGGCGGCGTTCGGCGCGGGAGTGCTGCCGCTCTACCTCCCGGCGGGTGACGGCCTCATCGGGCTGATCACCCAGCGGTACTTCGACTACTCGGCCGGGTTCCCGCCGCGCGTGGGTGAACCGGACGAGGCCGAGCTGGCGCGGATGGAGCAGGCGCGCAACGAGCTCATCGAGGGCGTCATCGCCGAGAGCGAGGACGAATCGTTGCTGGAGCGCTACCTCGGCGGCGAGGAGATCCCCGAGGAGATCCTGATCGCCGATTTGGAGACCGCGGTCGCCCGCGGCTCGTTCCACCCGGTGATCCCGGTGTGCGCCACCACCGGCGTCGGCCTCGCCGAGGTGCTCGACGGCATCGTCCGGGCGTTCCCCTCGCCGCTGGAGCACCGCCCGCCCGAGGTCACCTCCCCGGACGGCGCGCCGCACGCCGGGCTCAACGCCGACCCCGACGGCCCGCTCGCCGCCGAAGTCGTCCGCACCGCGATGGATTCCTACGTCGGCCGAGTGTCACTCGTCCGGGTGTTTTCCGGGACGCTGCGGCCGGAACGGCCGGTCCACGTCTCTGGCCACGGGCTGGCCGAGCGGGGACACGAGGATCACGACCTCGACGAGCGGGTGGCGCACCTGTACTCGCCGCTCGGGGCCAACCTGCGCGAGGTGCCCTACTGTGTCGCGGGCGACCTCTGCGCGCTGACCAAGGTCGGCTCCGCGGAAACCGGGGACACCGTGTCCTCCCCCGACGAACCGCTCGTGATGAAACCGTGGGCGATGCCGGAGCCGTTGCTGCCCGTCGCCGTCGTGGCGAAGACTCGCAGTGACGAGGACACGCTGGCGCGCAACCTTTCCCGGCTCGTCGCCGGGGATCCGACGCTGCGCCTGGACCGCAACGCGGAGACGAACCAGCTGGTGCTCTGGTGCATGGGCGAGGCGCACGCCGACGTCGTGCTGTCACGGCTGCGCGCCGGCGGCGCCGAGGTGGACACCGAGCAGGTGCGGATCAGCCTGCGCGCGACCTTCGCCGCGCCGGCGCGCGGGCACGGGCGGCACGTGAAGCAGTCCGGCGGGCACGGGCAGTTCGCGGTGTGCGACATCGAGGTCGAGCCGCTGCCGCGCGGTTCGGGCTTCGAGTTCGTGGACAAGGTCGTCGGCGGTTCGGTGCCGCACCAGTTCATCCCGAGCGTGGAGAAGGGGGTCCGCGCACAGCTGGGCCGGGGGCTCGCCGACGGCCATCCGGTGGTCGACATCCGGGTGCGGCTGGTGGACGGCAAGGCGCACAGCGTCGACTCCTCGGACGCGGCGTTCCAGACCGCGGGCGCGCTCGCCCTGCGCGACGCCGCCGCGAACGGACGGGTCACGCTGCTCGAACCACTCGACGAGGTGGCTGTCCGGCTGCCGGACGAGCATCTCGGGACGGTGCTGGGCGACCTCTCGTCGCGCCGGGGCCGTGTGCTGGGCACCGAGGCAGGCGACGGTGGACGCTCGGTGATCCACGCCGAGGTGCCCGCGGCGGAACTCCTGCGCTACGCGATCGACCTGCGCTCGCTGAGCTCGGGCACCGCGACCTTCACCCGCCGCCACGCCCACTTCGAGCCGATGCCGGAGGGCGCCACCGTCCCGCAGTGAACCACCAACGGCGCTACGGGAACTCGAAGCCGCCGGGACGGCCGTTGCGGTCGGCGAGCAGGCCCGCCAGGGTCGCGACGGCGATCTCGGCGGGCGTGCGAGAGCCGATGTTGAGCCCCACCGGCCGGTGCACCCTGGCTATCTCCGCGTCCGCCACACCCAGCGCGTGCAGTGCGCTGATGTGCGGGCCGGGGTGACGCGGGTTGCCGAGCACGCCGATCCAGCGCGCCGGGCCTGCCCCTAGCGCGGCCTGGAGCACCTGGCCCAGCTCGGGACGGTGGTGATCGGTGACGACGACGTCCGCGCTCGCGTCGAGCGCGGGAACGGTGGCGACCGTCTCGAAGCCCTCGACGTCCGTCGCGCGCGCCGCGTCCGGCTCGAACAGGACGGGCCGATAGCCGAGGTCTTTGGCGTAGGAGAGCAGGAAGCGCGAGACCGGCGAAGCGAACACGGCCACCAGCGTCCGCTCGGCCCGCTGGGGTTCCGCTCCACCATGGGCGACTTCACAGGCAGCCGGGTCCCCGGCGATTTCCGTGCTCACGACGGCCAGTCTGCACCGGCGAGGACCGCAGCGGAAGGTGGGCTCGCGCTACCGGTCAGAGGGCCGGTTCGGCGATCTCGAAGTACTCGGGCAGCGGGGCCGTGCCCGCGAGCTTGAAGTAGCGGACTTTGCGGCGGCGGCGCAGGGCGAGAGTGTCGCGCACGGCGTCGTTGTGGACGCGGCGGGCGATGACCACCCGGTGCTCCGCGTCGGTGAGCTCCTCCGAAAGCGGCGCCGGGAGCCGGACCCGGTCCACCTCGGCGAGCAGGAGCGTGAGCTCGTTCTCCTCGGCCTCGCGGTCCTGCCGGGACGCCGATTCGGCACGCTCGCCGTGCACCCGAAGCTCGTCACCCGAAGGAGCGCCCAGCACGACGGCGACCGCGCGGGCCACCACCGCCCGCCGGGCGAGCGAAGCGTCGAGCGCGGCCCAGCCCGCGTCGGTGCGGACGTGCAGCCGGTCGAGCCGGTTCGCGGTGGCGACGAGGAACAGCCCGCCGAGCACGACGACCACGGTGATCCCGATCAGCACCCACAGCAGGGCCGTCATCGGGTGAGCTCCCGCTCGGGGATGCCGACCCGGCGCGGATCGGCCGCGATGGCCGTCTCGTAGACCCGCAGGACCTGGGTGGCGACCACGGACCAGTCGAAGATCGCGACCCGCTCCCCCGCGGCCGCGGCCAGCGACGCGCGCTGCGCCGGGTCGCGGAGCAGCTCTCGCAGACCGTCGGCCAGCGCGCCGGCGTCACCCGTTTCGGTGAGCATCCCGGCCTTGCCGTCGTCGAGCACCCGCCGGAAGGAGTCCAGTCCGCTCGCCAGCACCGGGGTGCCCGCGGCCATCGCCTCGGTCAGGATCATGCCGAAGCTCTCACCGCCGGTGTTCGGCGCGCAGTAGACGTCGACGCTGCGCAGGACCCGGGCTTTCATCTCGTCGTCGACCTGGCCCAGCAGGCGGATGTGCGGCGCGAGCTCCGGCCCGGCGTCGCGCAGCAGCTGTTCGGGGTCGCCGCGCCCGACCACGAGCAGGCGCAGCTCCTCGAATTCCGGCAGCAGCCCGCGCAGGGCCTCCAGCAGCACGTCCATCCCCTTGCGGGGCTCGGCGAACCGGCCGATGAACCCGACCGTCCCCCCGGCTCGGGGGTAGCCGTCCAGCGGCATCGCCCGCGCGAAGAAATCGACGTCGACGCCGTTGGGGATCTCGACCGCGTCACCCCCGGCGTGCTCGACCTGCACCCGCCGGGCCAGCGCGGACACCGCGATCCGGGCGGTGATCTTCTCCAGCAGGGGCCGCAGCACGGGCTGGAACGCGGCGAGCGTGCGCGATCGGGTGGTGGCGGTGTGGAAGGTCGCCACGATCGGGCCGTCGGCGACCTTGAGCGCCAGCATCGACAGGCTCGGCGCGGTCGGCTCGTGCAGGTGCAGGACGTCGAACTCGTTGTCCCGCAGCCAGCGGCGCACCCGGGCGTAGGAGACCGGGCCGAACTGCAGCCGCGCGACCGAGCCGTTGTACGGGATGCCGAGGGCCTTGCCCGCCGGGTGGACGAACTCGGGTAGGCCGGCGTCCTCGTCGGCGGGCGCGAGCACGGAAACGCGGTGCCCGCGGGAGATCAGGGCCTTCGCCAGGTCGAGAACGTGGCCCTGGACGCCGCCGGGGACGTCGAACGAATAGGGGCAGACGATGCCGATGTTCATCGCCCGCGCTTTCGGGTGGGTCACCCTCAGCTCGCTTCGCCCGTGCTGACGCTTTCCTCGATCTCGAGGTCGGCGAGCCAGAACTTCTGCAGCATGTGCCAGTCCGTGGGGTGCGCGGCGATGTCGCCGGCGAAGATGTCGGCGAGCGCCTGGGTGGCGGCCGGGACTTCCTCCCGCGCGTTGACCCTGATCCGCGGGTGCAGCCGGATCTGCCAGCCGTCCTCGGTGAACCAGCAGCCCGCCGGGATCAAGGCCGCGCCGGTGGTCGCGGCCAGGCGCGCGGGCCCGCCGGGCATCCTGGTCTGCTCGCCGAAGAACTTGACCGGGATGCCGGAGCTGGTCAGGTCACGGTCGCCGACCAGGCAGATGGCCTTGTTCTCGCGCAGCCGCTTGAGCAGCACCCGCATGGCCGAGCTGTCGCCCGTGAGCGGCAGGATCTCGAAGCCGAGCGACTCGCGGTAGGCGACGAACCGGTTGAACAGCGACTCCGGTTTGAGCCGCTCGACGACCGTGGTGAACCCGCCGAGATAGTCGGCCAGCCAGACGCCGGCGATGTCCCAGTTGCCGCTGTGCGGCAGCGCCATCACCGCGCCGTTGCCCTCGGCGAGCGCGGCGTCGAGGTTCTCCACGCCGGTGATGGACGCGGCGACCTTCTTGCTGACTTCCCGCTGGTCCATCGACGGCAGGCGGAACGTCTCGTGCCAGTACCGCGCGTACGACCGGAGCGCGCGCCTGGTCAGCTCGTCCAGCTCGACCTCGTCGGCCTGGGGCACCACCCTGGCGAGGTTGCTCCGCAGCTGCTGGACCCCCGCGCCGTCCCGTTTGGCCGCGAGGTCCGCGCCCAGCGAGAACGCCGTCGCCCCGGCGGAGGCGGGCAGCATGCGCGCCAGGCGCCAGCCCGCCGCGTACCCGAGGTCGCTCAGCCGCTGGGAGAACCGGCTCATGGCTGGGCCTCCCGTGCCGCTTTCGCCACCAGGAGCGTCCGCTGCAGCAGGGTGACGACGGACAGCGCGGCGAGCAGCCACAGGGTGATGTCCACGGTGTACGGCACGCCCAGCCCGTGCAGGCCGGTGCCGACGAGCGCGATGATCAGCCGCTCGGCCCGCTCCACCAGCCCGCCGTCGGCCGCGAGCCCGGAGGCCTCCGCGCGGGCCTTGACATAGGAGATGACCTGGGCGAGCACGAGGCAGATCAGGGCGGCGGCCGCGGCGGGGTGGTTGTCGTCGACCACGAAGCACCACCAGGCGATCGCCGCGAACAGCGCACCGTCGACCAGCCTGTCGCAGGTGGCGTCGAGCACCGCGCCGAACGGGGTCCCGTAGCCGCGGGCCCTGGCCATCGCGCCGTCGAGCAGGTCCAGCATCGCGAAGCCCCACACGGTGAACGTGCCCCAGAGCAGGAAGCCGTTCGGGAAAAACACGAGCGCGCAGATCACCGCGCCGGCGGTGCCGACGACGGTCATGGCGTTCGGGGTCATGCCAGCCCGAACCAGCGCCTTGCCGATCGGATCGGTGACGCGGGAAACGGAGGCACGCGCGAAAATATTGAGCATCGGTTCTTCGGTGCACCTAGCTGCGGGGGCGGGTGGGCGACCGAAGCCTATCGACCCGCCCCGACACTTCCGACGCGCCCGTCCGTCAGACCCGCCGGAATTGAGCCTGATCGTGCGGCTCAGGCGACCCCGAACGACTCTTCGGGTACCTCACCGGCACAGGCGGACTCGGCTTCGGCGGCCGCGGCGGCGGCCGCACACCTGGGCGAGAGCCCTTCGCGGATCGCGGTGCTGATCTCGCCGAGCGCCACCACCTGTTCGGCCGTGAGCGGCCCGAAGAGGCTCTCCCTGACCGCCTCGACGTGGCCGGGCGCGGCGGCCTTTATGGCGGCGAAGCCTTCAGCTGTCAGCACGGCCCAGGCGCCACGTTTGTCGGTCGGGCAGGACTCGCGACGCACCCAGCCGTTGGCCTCGAGCCGGGAAACCGCGTGGGACAGCCTGCTTCGGGACGACTTGCGGGCGTCGGCCAGCTCGCTCATCCTCAACCTGTGCTCCGGTGCCTCGGAAAGCGCGACCAGGACCTCGTAATAGGTGTGCGGCATGTTGGATTCGTGTTGCAGCTGGCCTTCGAGGTGAGCCTGCAGCATGCGGGTGGCCACGGAGAACTCACGCCAGACGTGCTGCTCCTCGTCGGTGAGCCATCGAGGTTCGGACATGACACCCATAGTACCCCTAGTTGAGCGTTCAACCAAAGTGCGCTACAGTTTTGCTGAGCGCTCAACCAACTGGGCGGTCATCACACCGAAGCAAGATCTTTGGAGAGCTCATGAGCACCACCACCGACATCCCCGGCTACGTCGCGGGCAAGTGGGCCATCGACACCGCCCACTCGGACGTCGCGTACACGGTCAAGCACCTGGGCCTGGCGAAGTCGCGCGGAAACTTCACCGCGTTCACGGGTGACGTCGTCACCGGGGACTCGATCCTCGACTCGCAGGTCACCGTCGAGATCGACGCGGCCTCGGTCGCGAGCGGTGTCGAAGGCCGCGACACGCACCTGAAGTCCGAGGACTTCTTCCACGTGGGCGAGCACCCGGTCATCACGTTCAAGTCGACCGGCATCCGCGAGAACGGTGACGACTACTACATCGACGGTGAGCTGACCTGGCGCGGCAAGTCCGTGAAGGCGACCCTCGAGGCCGAGTTCAACGGCATCGGCGCCAACCCGGCCAACGACAACGCCACCACCCTCGGCGTGTCCGCGACCACCACGGTGAACCGCCGCGACTTCGGCATCGGCCCGGAGGGCAACGCCTTCCTGTCCGAAAAGGTCAAGATCGACATCGAGCTCCAGGCCGCTCTGCAGGGCTGACGCTCTACCAGGCGCCGGCGAGCAGCTCGCGGGTCTGGCCGAGCAGCTGAGGCAGCACCTTGGTGTGCCCGATGACCGGCATGAAGTTGGCGTCGCCGCCCCACCTCGGCACCACGTGCTGGTGCAGGTGGGCGGCGATGCCGGCGCCCGCGATGACGCCCTGGTTCATCCCCACGTTGAAGCCGTGGGCCGCGGAGACCTCTCGCACCACGCGCATCGCGTGCTGAGTGAACTCCGCCAGCTCCACCGTCTCCGCGGCGGTCAGCTCCGGGTAGTCCGCGACATGCCGATAGGGCACCACCAGCAGGTGGCCCGGGTTGTACGGATACAGATTGAGTACCGCGTAGACGAGCTTGCCGCGCGCGACGATCAGCGCGGCCTCGTCGTCCATCCCGACCAGGCGGCAGAACGGACAGCCCGCGGGTTCGTCCCCGTCCGGCTTGTCCTGCCCCTTGATATACGCCATCCGATGCGGCGTCCAGAGCCGCTGGAGGGCGTCGGGAATCCCGACGCCGTCCTGCTCGGCGAACTCCGGGCCTCCCGTCACGAGAGGACCGCCTCCAGCGCGGCCGCCGTCGGCGAACCGTTCTCGCGCCGCGCGACCCAGCCCGCGACCGCCTCGACCGCGTCGGCCACCGCCACGCCGTTGATCTGACCACCGTCGCGGAACCGGAACGACACCGCGCCCGCCTCCACGTCCTTGGCGCCCGCGAGCAACATGAACGGCACCTTCTGGGTGGTGTGCGTGCGGATCTTCTTCTGCATCCGATCGTCTCCCGCGTCAACCTGGGCGCGAAGTCCCTTGGCGCGCAAGGCTTCCTCGACGCCGCGCAGGTGCTCCACCTGGTCCTCGGCGATCGGGATGCCGACCACCTGAACGGGTGAGAGCCACGCCGGGAAAGCCCCCGCGTAGTGCTCGGTCAGCACGCCGAAGAACCGCTCGATCGAGCCGAACAGCGCGCGGTGGATCATCACCGGCTGCTGCCGCGAGCCGTCGCTCGCCTGGTACTCCAGGCCGAACCGCTTGGGCTGGTTGAAGTCGAGCTGGATGGTCGAGAGCTGCCACGAGCGGCCGATGGCGTCCTTGGCCTGCACGGAGATCTTCGGCCCGTAGAAGGCGGCGCCGCCCGGGTCCGGCACGAGCTCCAGCCCGGAGGCCACGGCCGCCTGGCGCAGTGCCTCGGTGGCCGTTTCCCATTCCTCCGGCTCGCCCATGAACTTGTCCGAGTCGCCCCGTGTCGACAGCTCGAGGTAGAAGTCGTCGAGGCCGTAGTCGCGCAACAGGTCCAGCACGAAGGTGAGCAGCGACCGCAGCTCGCCCTGCATCTGCTCCTGGGTGCAGTAGATGTGCGAATCGTCCTGCGTCATCCCGCGCACGCGGGTCAGCCCGTGCACCACACCGGACTTCTCGTACCGGTACACGCTGCCGAACTCGAACAGCCGCAGCGGGAGCTCCCGGTAGGACCGGCCGCGCGCGCCGAAGATCAGGTTGTGCATCGGGCAGTTCATGGCCTTGAGGTAGTAGTCCGCGCCCTCGAGCTTCATCGCGGGGAACATGCCGTCGGCGTAGTGCGGCAGGTGGCCCGAGGTCTCGAACAACGCGCCCTTGCTGATGTGCGGAGTGTTGACGAACTCGTAGCCGTGCTTCTCGTGCGTGTCACGGGAGTACGTCTCCAGCTCGCGCCGGATGATGCCCCCCTTGGGGTGGAACACCGGCAGGCCGGAACCGAGCTCGTCGGGGAACGAGAACAGGTCCAGCTCCGCACCGAGCTTGCGGTGGTCGCGGCGCTCGGCCTCGGCCAGCATCTCGAGGTGCGCCTCCTGGGCCTCTGTGGACTCCCAGGCGGTGCCGTAGATCCGCTGCAGCTGCGGGTTCTTCTCGCTGCCACGCCAGTACGCGGCGGCGACCCTGGTCAGCTTGAACGCGGGGATGTACTTGGTGGTGGGGATGTGCGGGCCGCGGCAGAGGTCGCTCCACACGCGCTCCTTGGTGCGCGGGTCGAGGTTGTCGTAGATGGTCAGCTCGCCGCCGCCGACCTCCATCACCTCTGTGGTGTCCACATCGGACTTGAGGTCGACGAGCTCGAGCTTGAACGGCTCGTCGGCGAGTTCCTTCTTCGCCTCGTCGACGGAGTCGAAGACGCGGCGGGAGAACTGCTGCGCGCCCTTGACGATCTGCTTCATGCGCTTTTCCAGCGCCACCAGGTCTTCCGGGGTGAACGGGGTCTCGACCGCGAAGTCGTAGTAGAAGCCGTCCCGCACCGGCGGGCCGATGCCCAGCTTCGCCTCGGGGAACTGCTGCTGCACAGCCTGCGCGAGCACGTGCGCGGCCGAGTGACGGATCACGCTGCGCCCGTCCTCGGTGCTCGCCGCGACCGGCTCGACCTCGGTGTCGCTTTCCGGCGCCCAGGTCAGGTCGCGCAGCTGGTCCCCGGCGTCACGCACGACGACGACGGTGTCCGGCCCTTTGGTCGGCAGCCCGGCTTCGCGGACCGCGGCACCCGCCGTCGTGCCCGCCGGTACCACCACACGCGAGGCGGTTACGGCTGCTGCTGGCGACGGCTGGGACACGGTGGACTCCCTCGGAAATGTTCACAAACTGTGGACTTTTCATGCTAGTCGGCGTCCGGTGCGGCCCTCACACGGATCCCCCCACGCGGCGAAGGCCGCCTCCCCGGCGGGAAGGCGGCCTTCGTGGAAGGCGGGCGGGACTCAGAGGGTCTCGACGACCTGGTCGAAGTCGAGGCGCGGCAGGCGGCCGAACCACGGGTTCTCCCCCGGCTTGCCGAGGTTGACCACCACGAGGGACTTCCACGGCTTGTCCGCGAAGAACTCCTGGTCGACACCGGCGGCGTCGAAGCCGGTCATCGGACCGGCCGCGAGCCCGGCGGCGCGGACGCCGATGATGAAGTAGCCGACTTGGAGCAGCGAGTTCAGTTTGGCGAACTCGCCTCGGCCGGTCTCGTCGGAGAAGAACTCCTTCGCCTCCGGCTTGTGCGGGAACACCTGCGGGATGTTCTCGTGGAAGTCGGTGTCGGCGGCGAGCACGACGGTGACCGGGGCGGTCGCGGTCTTGGCGCGGTTGCCTTCGCCCATGTGCGGGAGCAGGCGCTGCTTCGCTTCGTCGGAGCGGATGACCAGCACGCGCAGCGGCTGGGTGTTCATCGAGGTCGGGGCCCATTTGACCAGCTCGTAGATCGCGCGGATCTGGTCGTCGGTCACCGGCTCGTCGCTGAAGCTGTTGGCAGTGCGGGCTTCGCGGAACAGGAGGTCCTGGACCTCGGCGGGCAGGAGGTTCAAGGAATCGGTCTCAAGGCTGGTGGGCATCTGTTGGCGTCCTTCCGTAGTGGCCGGTACCCAAGGTAACCTAGTTGAGCGTTTGACTATTTCGCCCGGAGAGGATTCCTGTTGTGCCGTGGGACACACGAAAAACCGCCGGCCCCGAAGGACCGGCGGTTCACGGAAATCGGCTTGCGGCGCCGACACCGAACTCAGTAGGCGCCCTGGCCGAGGAAGACGGCTCGCGCGGTCTTCCAGAGGATGACCATGTCCAGCGCCAGCGACCAGTCCTCGACGTAGCGCAGGTCGAGCCGGATGCTCTGGTCCCAGGTCAGGTCGCTGCGGCCGCTGACCTGCCACAGGCCGGTCAGTCCCGGCTTCACCAGCAGACGGCGGCGGGCCTCGGGGGCGTACGTGGCGGTCTCCTCGGGCAGCGGCGGTCGCGGGCCGACGAGGGACATGGTGCCCACCACGACGTTGAGCAGCTGCGGCAGCTCATCGAGTGAATATCGGCGCAGAAGAGCACCCACGCGGGTGACCCTGGGGTCCTTGCGCATCTTGAACAACGGGCCGGCGGCCTCGTTGTCGGCCTCAAGGGTTTTCCTGATCTTGTCCGCGTCGGTGACCATCGTGCGGAACTTCAGCATGGTGAAGGTGTGCCCGTCCCGGCCGACACGGCGCTGGCGGTAGATCACCGGCCCGCGGTCGCTGAGCTTGATCGCGAAGGCGATCGCCACGAGCAGCGGGGAGAACAGGGTCAGCAACAACGCCGAGGCGAAGCGGTCGACGACCTCCTTCACCAGCCTGCTGGCGCCGGTGAACGTCGGGGCGGTGACCCGCAGCAGCGGCATGCCGAGCACACCGGAGATGTTGAGCCGTGGCCCGGCGACCTCCATCAGCACCGGCGCGACGACCATCTCGGCGGAGGTGCCCTCGAGGTCCCAGGCGAGCTGCTGCAGCCGTCGCGGGCTCCAGTACTGGTCGGCGGTCACGGCGACCACCCGGTAGCCGCCGCGGCGGACGTGGGCGGCCAGTTCGTCGAGCCTGCCGACCACCGGCACGCCGTCGACCTCACCACTGCCCCGCTCCGCACCGGCCCCGCTGAACGTGCAGACCGCCTCGACGCGCCAGCCGACGTAGGGGTCGGCTTTGGTCCTGGCGACCAGATCCGCGACGGTCTCCGGGCTGCCGGCGGCGAGCACCGGCAGGAGGCAGTGCCCGCGGCGGCGCTGGCTGTGCAGCACCCGGCGAAGGGCGTAACGCTGCAGGAAGGCCACCAAGGCGATGGCCGGGACCACGATGAACACCCACGGCTGGACGTCGAGCGCCCGGAAGAGCAGCCCGCCCAGCGCCACCAGCACGGCGGCCGCGATCAGGCCGCGCCCGAGTCTTCGGTACTCCTCGGCGCCTTCACCAAGGACCTGCTGGCTCCAGGCGCGGCTGAGCGGGAGAGCGGTGAAGACGGCGGCGGCGGTGCCGAACGCGTGCATGTCCTGGGGCGCCACCCGGTCGATGACGAAGGCGCTGATCGCGATCACCAGCAAGGTGGCGAAAACGTCACTGGCGATGACCCACCAGCGGTAGCGCGCTTCCCACGCGGTGGACGGCGTCTTCGGGGAAGGCGCCTCCGGCTGCTCCGAGGTCGGGGAGAGCCGGGCGGCAGGACGGGGCGGCCTCGGGATGGACTTGAGATCGATGTGCGGCGGTGGCTCGCTGACCGTTGAAGATGGCCGCACCGACTCTTCCATCGGACCTCCAGTGACTGGGATCAAGGGATACCCCTTGGGCACGGTGAGTGAGCGAGAACGATTTCGGGGAGTAATCACTACTCTGCCCACGTTCTGGTGCCCACTTGGGCGACACCTGCCAAGATATCGGCGACTCTCGCAGCATCGTTACAAGGGTTTCTGCCCACATCCTGTGCCCCATACGCGGGAATGAATCCCGTAGAGATAACGAGATGATGACAAGGTGTGATGAGCCGTACTCCAGAAACAGCTACGCAAAGTAGCCAGAAAATCAATGACCGCACTCCGCCGGAGCACCGTTGACCCAGTCGGCCGAACGTCCCCGGCAGTTCCACTGTGGACGGTGCGGCTCGGTACGCGTCCTTAGTGGATTCGACCATCACCCGTCCGGCGGCGGTAACTTACCGGTGACGTTCATCGTCCGCGTGTCACCGGACTGCACTTTCGTCACAGATCGACCGGATCGTCCGGGCAGACTTGACCACGACCACTCCGGACCCGCTTCCACGACTCGGCGCAACCGCCATCCGGCTCCCAGTAGCCGGCTTTCAGTGTGGTCTAGACCTCCCAGGGCGACCGTCGAGTGCCCAGGATCACAATCCGCGGTCGCGGGTACCCGCGACACGAAAGGAGCAAGCCGCGGGCCCGCACGGCCGCGACGGCGGAAGGAAGATCGACAGACTTCGTGATCAAGCGAGCGAGACGAGCCAGGGAAGATCAGGTCCAGACCGACTCGATGGCAACGCGGTGGCCGCACAATCGAGCGTTGACCTGGGGATTCGACACGCGAAAGGCAAGACTGCCCGGCGCCGGAAAACACTCAAGGCCCCGGATCTGATGATCCGGGGCCTTGGTGAGGGTGGGCGATACTGGGATTGAACCAGTGACCCCTTCGGTGTGAACGAAGTGCTCTCCCACTGAGCTAATCGCCCGCTCGCGGTGTGAAACAGACTCTACAACACGACTTTCGGGGCCCGGCAAACGGGTGGTTCACCACGAGCACCCTCCGTTTACCAGCAAGTACGGAGTGCACAACCCCGAGCTAGCCGGGGTTGTGGAGGGTGGGGCCCGCCGCGAAGCGCCTTCGACATCCGTGCGACGGTGCTATCGCCCGTCGAGGAAACCGAGCAGTATGTAGTGCGTGGACTGCCTGCAGGGGTGCACGCGGATGGCTGCGCGTCGCGGGTGCTGATGGGGTGGCAAACGGGGGGCCGACAACCCCGGACGGGTGATCTACACCAAACCCGCGTCCGAATCGGCCGCCTCGCGCGTCACATCATCGCCACTCGGTCGACCGGGCCGGGAAGGGAGATGAAGGGTAGGACGATGCGCAACGATCACGTGACGCTCCGCTCGACAGCGGTCTTCGACCTGCTGGCGCCACGGACGCCCGCGGTTCCGGTCAAGGTGGAACTGCGTTACGACACTCGCGACCCCTACGCGGTGGTCGCCGCCTTCCGCACCGGCCGGGCCGGCTGGGTCGAATGGGTCTACGCGCGCGACCTCCTCGCGGACGGCCTCCTGGCCGACGCCGGCGACGGCGACGTGCGCATCCGCCCGTCCGTCGAAGACCCCGAATCGGTCCTCATCGAACTGAACTCGCCCTCCGGCCACGCCATGTTCGAGGCGTCGGCACAGGAGCTCGCCGACTTCCTCGACCGGACCTACGACGTGGTCCTGCCCGGCAATGAGCACCTCTGGGTCGATGTCGACGACGCGCTCACCCACCTCATTCCGAACGATCTGACCTGATGACAGGCTCGCGACAAGCAGATGACACCCCGGTGTAAACCCCGGTTTTCAGGTCCGATATGGTTCTTACACACCACGGCGACGGGGTCAAGGTACAGAGTCGAAAGGCGCTGAACCGAGATCATTCTAGTGGTGGAATGCGGACGTGGCGCAGCTGGTAGCGCATCACCTTGCCAAGGTGAGGGTCGCGGGTTCGAATCCCGTCGTCCGCTCGAGAGGCCTTCTCGGGCCTTGCACGGTGGAGTGGCCGAGAGGCGAGGCAACGGCCTGCAAAGCCGTGTACACGGGTTCGAATCCCGTCTCCACCTCGCGCGATTAGCTCAGCGGGAGAGCACTTCCCTGACACGGAAGGGGTCACTGGTTCAATCCCAGTATCGCGCACCAGCAGTTTACGCAGGTCAGAAGCCCTGTCCCTCCTCGGAGGGGCGGGGCTTTACTGCTTCAATGGCGACGACCCTAGACGAGGCCTCGATCCGCCGCTGAACGGCTGTCTGGCGCAGGTGGGGGAACCCACTCCCCCAGTGTCACTCGTTCGGCTGCGGTCAACGCGACCACCGACGAAGCCCAGCGTGACTCCAGCGCCACCACACATCTCCGGCGTCACATGGTCGTAGACGCGGGCCATGCCTTTCATCTTGTGACCAAGCCGTGCCCTGCGTACTACGTCCGGGATCCCGTCTTCCACCAACCAGGTGGCATGACTGTGCCGCCCCTCGTCGAACGTGAACGTCGGCAAGATCGCCGGAACAGCCACCCGCGAACCCTCACCACCCGGCTCTGACCCGTCCCACGCCGGACGCCAGTGCCGTGACCGGAAGTTCGACCGACGCCACGGCCTCCCCTCCGGAGTGCACATGACGAACAGGTGCTGGTGGCTGTCCATCAGCTCCTCGTAGAACACCGCGACGCTCGGTGGCACCTCACCCCACCGTGCTCCCGTGTAGAAATCCATCAAGCACAGCGTGAAGCCACTCAACCCGAGACCCATCTCGTAGAGACGCATCGCCGCACGCAACGCCTGCACCGGAGTCGCCACCAAGTGCTCGATCTCGAACTCAGCACCGGACACCCGAACACCGTGACACGGGTTCGCCGGGATCAGCCGCGCACGGACCCCGCGGTCATCGTCGTCGAGAACGCGGCGAAGATCGAGGACACGGAGGCCTCGGCGTAGTCGTCATGCAGCTCCGAGAGCCACTTCTCAATCTCGAGGTAGCTGCCGATCATCGGCCACCCCGACCACTGCGGCAGCAGATGGTTGTCCAAAAACGACCGGTACTTGGCCACCGTGTTCGACTCCAACCGCGGAGCCACCGCGTCCAACCAGCTCTCCGCGAACGTCCCGCACGGCGTCGCGCACTCCCGAAGGATCCAGCCACAGATTCCGCCAGATTTTTGCCCGATTCCCATTGTGTCAGTTGCTGCCCACGTCAGCGCCGTCATAATCGGATTGGTTATCCGCTCCAAGAATGGGGGGCGGCCCCGGTCTCGGACCGGATGCCAACTCGACCGTGGTCCGGCTCCTGTGTCGGCACCATGGGTTTTCCGGCGGATCGCAAGGCAAACACCAGCACAGCTGCTCCGAGAAGTGCGGCGAGCATGATCCCGACCGCGCCGACGTGCATAGCGTGGATAAACGCGTGATCGGCAGCCTGCGCAAGAGTTGGCCGGCCGATCTCGGAGGCGACATGGCGGGCCTGTTCTGCGGAGTTCCGCACTCGTTCCTGTGCGGCCTCGGGTACATCGCTCAGCGAGGGTTCGAACGCGCGCCGATATACGATCGACATGATCGTGCCGCCTACTGCGACCCCGATCACGCTGCCGGTCTGTCGCGCAGTGTGGGTGACGGCCGACCCGGCACCAGCCCGTTCCATCGGCAGGACGCTGATCAGTGCTCCCGTCACTGGCATCATCATGCCGACCGAGAAGCCCTGGACGAACAACAAGATCTCGATCCAGATGAGTGGGGTTTGCAGTCCGAGCAACCCGAACGCGCCCATGGATAGCGCCACCACGACTAGCGCCGGCACGGCGACAGAGCGTAGTGACCATCGGCGAACCAGACGCGCGCTCAGGGGCGCACCCACGATCGCGCCGACTGCGGTCGGGATGTTGGCCAAGCCTGCCTTCATTGGCGAGAAGCCAAGTGCGCCTTGCAGATAGAACGCGTTATAAAAAGTGATTGCGGCCACACAAAAGAAGAGCAATGCCATGGCCGCGTTACCACCACCGAATACCCGTTGCGCGAGCAGCCGGGGATCGAAACTGGGCGCCTTGATTCGCAGTTCGACGAGTACAAAAGCTGCCAACAAGGCCAGTCCGACGGCGATCGGCGCCCAGACATCCGGATGGCCCCAGTTGACCACCTGCCCCGCACGGATCAGCCCGTACGCCAACGCCGCGAGCCCGCTGCTCGACAGCAACATCCCAGCCGGGTCCAGCGGCCGCACGGTGAGGCTGCGGAAATTAGGGACCACCATGGCGATTCCGGCCAATGCCAGCACCACAATAGGGACGTTGACGAAAAAGACTGAACCCCACCAAAAATGACCGAGAAGGATCCCCGCCAACACCGGGCCCGCAGCCATTCCGACACCGGCGGCTGTCGAGGAAATGGAGATCGCGGTTACCCGCGCGGGGCCGGTGAAGGTCCACAAAAGGATGGCAAAATTGGCAGGCATGATCAGCGCGGCGCCTATTCCCATCACGGCTCGGGCGGCAATCAGTTGACTTGGGTCACCTGCGTACGCCGCCCATATCGAGGCCCCGCCGAAGATCACCACTCCGGTTGCGAGCACCGTCCGATGGCCGAAGCTATCGCCCAGTGCGCCTGCGGTGAACATCAATGTGGCAAAGACCAGAGTGTATGCGCCGGTGGCCCATTGAAGCTCAGCCGGGCTGGCACCCAGTCCGTTGACCGGGTCCGTAAGAGTTTCCAAGGTGACACTGAGGATGGTGTTGTCCACCCAGATCACCAGCTGGGAGAGCATGAGGACAGCAAGGATCAACTGTTGCCTGGACTTCGGCAACGTTGGAGAGGCGGTCACGAACACCTTCAATTCGATCGATAAGAGCCTGATAATTGGAAGATAACCAATCTTCACGACCCTGTCAATCAGGTTGCATGGGTGCCATTTGGCGACACAGGGACATATACTCACCTTCTTGTCAACTTCGACGCCGGGGCATATTTTCAATCCCCCGTCAATTTCGACCAGGGGCATGACGGTGACGAAGAGGTGGTGAATTTCGTTGCAGGTCAATCTCGTTCAGTTATCGAAGATGGATAAGTAGAAGACATGGAAAAAACTCCTCGGAACCGAGAGCAAGATCAACAAGCGATTTTCTGGTGACGGCACCGTGCCACAACCCAGCGGAAACCGCCCCATCGAGAAGGAACTAGGAATTGCCAACCTGCTTTAGTACTTAAAACGCCTGGTCAGGCGCGACACGATTTTTCCCTGACACGGACGGGGTCACTGGTTCAATCCCAGTATCGCGCACCAGCAGTTTACACAGGTCAGAAGCCCTGTCCCTCCTCGGAGGGCGGGGCTTACTGCTTCAATGGTGACGAAAAGGCGACGGCCTCTCGGGAGGTCTCGATCCGCCGCGGCGCTGCCGTCTGCCGCAGGTGGAGGGGGGAACCACTCCAACGCCACCAGGACTTGTCGGCGCGTCTCCGGCGTCACGTGGTCATAGAGCCGGGCCATGCCCTTCACCTTGTGACCAAGCCGTGCCCTCGTACCGGCTCCAGTGGCCGGTCCAGACCTTCATCGTCCAGCACGATTCGCCGTGGATCCGGTGTCATCCCCGAGACCGAAGATTCGCATCAGACCTCAGCAAAGTCGGAGCGACCGATCATTCGGGCGCCACTTCACCGACCTCAGTTGCCCACCCACTGAATTGGAGGAAACAGTAACCATGGTTGTTCGGCCACTTATCGCCCTACTTGGCCCAGCTAGGTCGCCGACCTTATCCGATTAGAGACTGCGTGAAATGTTACCGGTGCGCGCTGTCTTTCCGACTGTTCTCGACTTCGGAACAGTTCATGGTTGTCGCGCTCCTTGATCTACAATTGTGCCGGATCCGCCAGTGTCGAGCGGGGCGAGTGCTACTCGGGTTCCGTGGGGGAATGTCCACAGTAGAGAGTACGGTGGGTCAAGCGAGTAGCTGCGTGAGCACGGCACTCAGCTCGGCGTAGGTCCCCGGATCGCGGTCCGGTCTGCCCAGCCGGTGCCTTTCCAGCCGGATGGCGCCGAGGTGCCGGGCCAGATAATACAGCGCGCGCCGCGTCGCGCCCGGGGTGCGCGACGGGGCGCCGTAGGTCTCCCAGAACGCGGTTCGATCCGGGCGTCGCGAGGCAAGGTAGATCGTCCAGTCGGCCGCCGGGTCGCCCCAGGAGGTCCGGTCGCAGTCGAACACCCCGGTGATGGTGGGCTCCGGCGCGTCCCTGGCGAGCATGACGTTGACGGTCCACAGATCGCCGTGCAGCAATCGTGGCCGGGTGATCTCGTCGAGGACCGCTCGGTCCTGCGCGGCCGCCTTGGCGACTTCGCGCACGTCGGTGGCGTCGAGCCTGGCGTCGTCGAGGTCGGCCGCGGTGTCGTCCAGCGAAGCGAGCATCGCCTCGCTCCAGGTGGCGAACCCGGGGCCCCTCACCGGCCCGAAATGCGGCCCGGTGACGCTGTGGACGTCGCGTGCGATCGTCCCCAGCTGCCGGTAGAACGAGGCCCAGCGCTGCCGGGGGTACGCGGTGAGGCCTTCCGGCCCCGGCACGCCGTCGAGCATCGTCTGGATCAGGTAGTCCCGGCCGATGACCTCGTGTGTGAAGTCGATGGCGAGCGTGCGCGGGAGCATCGCCCCGATGGGCGCGAAGTAGGGCAAGCTCGCGTGCTCGTTGCGCATCAGCTCCCGCTCGATGCGGTTCTGCCGTGCGGGTTCCGGCGCTACACGCAGGATGACCGGGCGGTCTTCGCCGAGGTCGACGCGATAGGTGTTGTTGTAAGTCCCTGCGCCCAGTTCGACAGCCGAGACGATCTGCGTCCGCTTGCCGAACGCCCTCCGGCAGATCGCCTGAATCTGGTCCGGGCTCACCGTTTGCTGGAACGCGTCCGCGGCACGTTGGACGGGCTGGAATTCCACCACAACACCTTACGCCGTCGACGGGAACGAGTTCGATTCACCTCTCTGAATCGAAACCGAAAATCGGGATCGGCCGCTACACATACATAGGCTCCGGCGCGCTACCGACGAAAGTTGGTGATGCGTCGGCGGCTTGACGCAGAATTTATCCCCAGTGGTCGGCGGGGGTATACCACTCGACGATCGAAGGGAAACTATAACGTTTCGATTCACTTCCTCTGCTTGTGCTGTGAATTTCACGCTATGGAGTTAGATTCGCGCCACACGGGCACGCTCAGGAAAGGCACCATCGGTAGTGACTTGGCCAAGAACACGTACAACCTGTGATCGACCGGGCACGGCGTACCGTCGGCAGGACTCATCCGCAGTTGAATTGAGGTCATCGTGACCGGGTTCCTGCTGCGCCGTTTTGTCAACTATGTGGCGCTTTGCCTCGCTGCCACTTTCGCGGCGTTTTCGCTGGCCTCGCTGTCGTTCAGCCCGCTCGACTCGCTGAAGCTGCGCAACCCCGCACCGCCGCAGGCCACGATCGACGCGAAGGCCGCGGAGCTGTACCTCAACCAGCCGATCCCCGAGCGGTTCGTCACCTGGCTGACCGGCGTACTGCACGGTAACTTCGGGCGCACGATCACCGATCAGCCGATCACCGACGAACTGTTCCGCCGGATGGGGGTCAGCCTGCGGCTTTTCGTCCTCGGCATCACGGTCGGCATCATCATCGGCGTGCTCGTCGGCGTGATCAGCGCGATCAGGCAGTACAAGATCAGTGACTACCTGGCCACGACGTTTTCCTTCGTGGTGCTGTCGACGCCGGTGTTCGTGATCGCCGCGATCCTCAAGGCGGGCGCCCAGTCGGTGAACGACAACCTGCTCGGCGGGTACCAGTTCTTCATCGTTCAGGGTGAGACCAGCGGGATCGAAGGCGGTTTCGGTGCGATGCTGCTCGACCGGCTCCAGCACATCATCGTGCCGACACTGGCCATCGTGCTGACCCAGGTGGCCTACTACAGCCGCTACCAGCGGTCGGCGATGCTCGACGTGCTCGGTTCGGACTTCCTGCGTACCGCGCAGGCCAAGGGCCTGACCCGCCGCAAGGCGCTGTTCAAGCACGGACTGCGCACGGCGCTGATCCCGATGGCGACGTTGTTCGCGTTCGGGTTCGGCCTGCTGATCACCGGCGGCATCTTCACCGAGAAGATCTTCGGCTGGTACGGCATGGGTGACTGGCTGGTCACCGGGATCCAGCAGCAGGACACGAACATCGTGGCCACCGTGACCCTGTTCATCGCCGTCTGCGTGCTGTTCGCGGGCTGGCTGTCCGACGTGCTCTACGCAGTGCTCGACCCGAGGGTGAGGATCTGATGGCGGCCCCCGTGAACGAAGCCGAGATCGCCCAGGCGGTCGCCGCCGGGAAGGGCGTTCCGGCCGAGCTCTCCACCGGCGCGGCGGCCGGACGCGGCAAGCTTGTGCTGCGCCGGTTCCTGCGCAACAAGCTCGCGCTCGTGGCCCTCGGCGTGATCGTGCTGTTCTATCTGCTGGCCTTCACCTACACCTGGTATTCACCATGGGCCTACGACCAGCTCGACCCCACCGCGAACCTGCTGCCGCCGGACGGTGCGCATTGGTTCGGTACCAACCAGATCGGCGGGGACGTGTTCGCGCAGACGCTGCGCGGACTGCAGAAGTCCCTGACCATCGGTCTGCTGGCCGCGCTGTTCTCCACCGGGGTCGCCTCGATCGTCGGCGCCGCCGCGGGGTACTTCGGCGGCTGGGTGGACCGGATCTCGATGTGGGTCGTCGACCTGCTGCTGATCCTGCCGCCATTCCTGATCATCTCGATCCTCTCCCCCGCGTTCCGCGGCAAGACCTGGCTCATCCTGGTCGGGCTGATCGCGTTGTTCCAGTGGATGATCACCGCTCGTATCGTGCGCGGGATGACGCTGACCCTGCGCGAACGCGAGTTCGTGAAAGCGGCCAAGTTCATGGGGCAGCCTGCCCGGCGGATCATCGCCAAGCACATCGTGCCGAACATGGCCTCACTGCTCATCATCGACGCGACCATCAACGTCGGCGTCGCGATCATCACCGAGACCTCGCTGTCCTTCTTCGGTTTCGGCATCCAATCGCCGGATGTCTCGCTCGGCACCCTGATCGCCTCCGGTTCCGAGGCCGTCCGCACCTTCCCCTGGCTGTTCTACATCCCGGCGGGCTTCCTGGTGGCCACCGTGCTCGCGGTGAACTTCGCCGGTGACGGCCTGCGCGACGCTCTCGACCCGTCGTCGAGCCGATCGCGGCGCAAGGAGCGCAAGCGGATCGCCGTAGCCACGTCATCCGAGACCGTCACCACTGGGGCAGGTTCATGAGCACCGCACCCGCGCTGAGCGCGGAGACCGAGAAGCCGACCGGGACCGTGCTCGAGGTATCCGGTCTCGAAGTGTCGTTCCCGTCCGAATCCGGCCGGGTCAACGCCGTGCGCGGACTGTCCTATCAGGTCGCTGCGGGCGAAGTCCTCGGCATCGTCGGTGAGTCGGGATCGGGCAAGTCCGTGTCCTCACTCGCCGTGATGGGGCTTCTGCCACCGCAGGCGCGGATCTCCGGCTCGATCCGGTTCCAGGGCAACGAGATCATCGGCCAGTCGGACGGCGAGCTGTCGAAGATCCGGGGCAAGAAGATCTCGATGGTCTTCCAGGACCCGCTGTCCGCGCTCACGCCCGTCTACACCGTCGGCGCCCAGATCGCCGAAGCGCTGATGGTGCACGGCAAGGGGGTGATCAGTAAGGAGCAGGCCAACAACCGCGCGGTGAAACTGCTCGATCTGGTCGGCATCCCGAACGCGGCGTCGCGAGCGAAGGCGTTCCCGCACGAATTCTCCGGCGGTATGCGCCAGCGTGCGGTGATCGCCATCGCGATCGCGAACGACCCGGACCTCATCATCGCCGACGAGCCGACCACCGCACTCGACGTCACCGTGCAGGCGCAGGTGCTCGAAGTGCTCAAGACCGCGCAGGAGGTCACCGGCGCGGGCATCGTGATCATCACGCACGACCTCGGCGTGGTCGCGGGCTTCGCCGACAGGCTGATGGTGATGTACGCGGGCCGCGCGGTGGAGTCGGGGCCGGTGGAGAGCATCTATGCCCGGCCCCGGATGCCGTACACCCTGGGGCTGCTCGGGTCCATCCCCCGGGTCGACGCCCACGAGAAGCAGCCGCTGGTCCCCATCGAAGGCCAGCCGCCTTCCCTCGTGGGCCTGCCCGACGGCTGCCCGTTCGCACCGCGGTGCCCGCTGGAGATCGACGAGTGCCACACGACCGAGCCGGAGCTGATCACCGTCGCCCCCGGCGCGTCGGCCGCGGGTACCGGGCACCGCGCCGCGTGCATCCGCACGGACGAGCTCACCGGCGATCAGGTCGACGCCGCGGACATCTACGGCGCCGAGCTGATCGGCGAACCCGCGGCCGCACTGATCCCCAGGAAGGAGCGCACGACAGTACTCGAGCTGACGGACCTGACCAAGCACTACCCGGTCACCAAGGGTGCGGTGTTCAAGCGCAAGGCCGGTAGCGTGCGCGCGGTGGACGGCATCAGCTTCGACATCGTCGAAGGTGAAACCCTCGGCCTGGTGGGCGAATCCGGCTGCGGCAAGTCCACCACACTGATGGAGATCCTCAACCTGGCCGTACCGGCCGGCGGTTCGCTGGAGGTATTCGGCAAGGAAGTCTCCACACTGGACGCCAAGGCGCGCAAAGCGATCCGCCGCGACCTGCAGGTGGTGTTCCAGGACCCGATGGCCGCGCTGGACCCGCGGCTGCCGATCGGGGACGTCATCGCCGAGCCGATGCAGGTGCACGGGTACGACAAGGCCGCGATCGACCGGCGGATCCCCGAATTGCTTCAGCTGGTCGGGATGCGATCCGAGCACGCAGACCGATACCCGGCGGAGTTCTCCGGCGGCCAGCGTCAGCGCATCGGCATCGCCAGGGCCCTCGCACTGGAACCGAAGCTGATCGTGCTCGACGAGCCGGTGTCCGCTTTGGACGTCTCCATCCAGGCGGGCGTCATCAATTTGCTCGACGAACTGAAGGCGAAACTCGGCCTGTCCTACCTCTTCGTCGCGCACGACCTGTCCGTGATCCGGCACATCGCGGACCGCGTAGCGGTGATGTACCTCGGCAAGATCGTCGAAATCGGCGACGTGCACACGGTTTTCGAGGCACCGCAACATCCCTACACCCAGTCCCTGCTGTCGGCCATCCCGATCCCGGACCCGGTGAAGGAGCGCGAACGTGAGCGCATCATCCTCACCGGCGACCTGCCGAGCCCGGCGAACCCTCCTTCGGGCTGCCGGTTCCGTACCCGCTGCTTCGTCTTCGAACAACTGTCCGAGGACCATCGGCAACGGTGCATCGACGTCGAACCCCCGCGCGAGTCCCGCGGGGACGACCACGACGTCGCCTGCCACTACGCCCGTACCCGTGAAGTCGTGTAGCCACATATCCGTTGGCGCATCAGAGAAAGAAGGTTTCAAGTATGAAGCGACGGAGGATGGCGGCTCTTGTCACGCCCATCGCCGCACTGGGATTGCTGCTGTCGGCCTGCAGTGGCGGCGGAGCGAGTACGAATCTCCAGGACGCGGGCAACCAGGCGGTGAAGAACTCCGACATCAACTCGACGCCGGTGGACCAGGTCAAGGACGGCGGCGATTTCAAGTGGCCGGTCGACCAGCTGCCGGACAACTGGAACGTCAACCAGGTCGACGGAACGGTGCTGGACGGCCAGAGCATGTTCGGCGCGATCTTGCCGTACATCTTCCCGCAGAACGCGGACGCGACGGTCACCGCCAACCCCAACCTGGTGACCTCCGCGGAGCTCGTCAGCTCGGACCCGCAGGTCATCGAGTACAAGCTGAACCCGAAGGCCAAGTGGAGCAACGGGCGGGCTTTCTCCTGGGAGGACTTCGCGGCGCAGGCCAAGGTCCTCAACGGTAAGGATCCTGCATACCAGGTCTCGCAGACCACCGGCTACCAGGACATCGCCAAGGTCGAAAAAGGCGCTGACGACCTGGGCGTCAAGATCACCTTCGGTAAGAAGTTCGCGGAGTGGAAGTCGCTGTTCTCGCCGCTGTACCCGAAGGAACTCGACGCCGACGCGAACACCTTCAACAAGGCGTGGGCCACTGAACCGCTGATCACCGCCGGCCCGTTCAAGGTGCGCAAGATCGACCTGACCGGAAAGACCGTCGTCTTCGAGCGTGACCCGAACTGGTGGGGTGACAAGGCCAAGCTGGACACCGTCACGTTCAAGAAGGTCGAGCGTCCCGCGCTGGCTGACGCGTTCGCGAACGGCCAGATCGACTTCTACAACCTGAACAACGACATCAACGCCTTCAAGCGGGCGCAGGGGGACCCGAACACGGTGGTGCGCCAGTCCACTTATCCGGACTACACGCACCTGACCTTCAACGGCGCGTCGTCCTCGATCCTGAACGACCCGGCGCTGCGCCTGGCCGTGATGAAGGGCATCGACACGGTCGGCATCGCGAAGTCGATCCTCGGGCAGATGCAGAAGGACACCGCGCCGCTGGGCAACCACATCTACCTCAAGGGCGCCAAGCAGTACCAGGACAACTCCGGCCCGTACAAGTTCGACGTCGAGGCGGCGAAGAAGGCGCTTGACGGGCTTGGCTGGGCGCAGTCGGGCGAGTTCCGGGCCAAGGCGGGCAAGGAGCTGAAGATCCGGCTGGTCATCCCGACCGGCACCCCGATCAGCCAGCAGACCGGCCAGATCTTGCAGTCCCAGCTGAAGGCCGTCGGGGTGAACCTGGACGTCCAGGCGGTAGCCAACGCGGAGTTCTTCAAGCAGTACGTCAACGTGGGCAACTTCGACCTCACGCTGTTCCGCTGGATCAGCACGGCGTTCCCGATCGCGGGCGGCCAAGGCATCTACTACCAGGACCCGAAGAACATCGGCCAGAACTACGGCCACATCGGGAACGACAAGATCAACCAGCTCTACGACAAAGCGGCGCAGGAGCTCGACGACACCCAGCGTGCCGCCGACCTGAACGAGGTCGACAAGGAGATCTGGGCGGCAGGGCACCAGTTGCCGATCTTCCAGTCGACCGGTGCTTTCGCGGTACGCAAGACCGTGGCCAACTACGGTTCGCCCGGTTTCGCGAACACGCCGTACGATTTCGCCAAGATCGGCTTCGTCAAGTAAGCCGCGCGGCGGTGCACAGCGGCGTGGGCCCGGGAACCAGCTCCGGACCACGCCGCTGGCCTCTGCCGCCCCGTCCACGGGAATAGGTTCGGCCGGTGACTGAGATCCTGCGGCTTCGACCGGTGCGCCACATCTTGCTGACCAGTGCGCTGGTGCTGGTGGCGTGTGCGGTGCTTTTCGTGCTGCAGCTTCTCGCGTTCTCCGACGCGAGCGCCCAGCTGCGGGGCATGACCGCGCGTTCGACGGCAACAGTGCAGCACAACGACGGGGACACCAGCACCGTACGGTTCGGTCTGCCTGGCGGAGGCGAGGCGACCGCGAGCGTCGTCATCGACGGTGTAGTGCCCAAAGTGGACAGTGAGCTACCCGTCTTCTACGACGCGGCCCGGCCCGAGCACGCCGCCATCCGCGGGGCGACCCCGCTGGTGGCCGCGGACCGCGCGTCCACCTATGCAACAGTGACGGTGATCGCGGCGCTGCTGGTCCTGATCACGGACGTCGCCGTGCTGGTATCGCGGTTCGTGCTGCCCGCGCGCGCCGCCGCCGGTCTCGTGCGGCTGCCGGTCCGCCGGGTGAAGATCCAGCGCGGAGTGCTGGCCCGCTCGTGGCTGGAGACCGAAACCGCGACACCCCGGTGGATCCCGGTGTATTTCTCCCCGGCGCTGATCGGTCTCGCGTCCCCCGCGGACGTCGTGGTGCACGGCGACCCGGCCCGCGACCGCTGGGTGATGGTGCGCGTCGGCGACGAGCGGATCCACCCGGCCGGTGCGGTGCGGCCGACCGAGCCACGAGGCCGGCGACTCGACAATCCCGCGGAACCGGACGAGAACCGGCTCGTCGCGGCCGGCCGCCCGGTCTCCTTGGCGCGGCAGCTCAGGGCCGACCTACCGGTACTCGCGATCGCCCCGGTCGTCGGGGTGTTTTGGGCGCTGGTCGACGGAACCGGCATCGCCGGTTGGCTCTCGGTCACGGTGCTGATCGGCGCGTTCGGCTTTTGGTGGGCCGCGCTCCGCGGCTCCGACCCATCCTGACCGGACCGCCGGGAAGCGTGACCGAAAGGTGCTGACCGGCATGTCAGCAGACTGTCCACGCGCCGCGGACGTCGGCTGCGCCAGGAGCACCGGCCGAGCTTGGCATGCCGATCGTCTCAGCGCGGCGATGACATGGGTTCCCGATCCGCCGAGGCGCGCTTGTCGCGGCATGTGCGTGTGCTGGCCGGATCATCCAGACCAACCCGTATGTACCGCGCGGGTCGGCTGTCCCAGACCTGCGGCGCCGGGTTTTAGAGGGCGTCCGGAAACTGATGTCATGTCGTCCAGTTTGGCGCCTGGGACCGCGTGACTGACGGGGACTTTCACACGGTCTGTTCTAGTGAAGGGGACTTTGCAAGGTTGAGTCGAGGGAAAGTCCCCTTCAGTCGCCACCCCAGGCTTGCCGTGTGCCCTGATGGGAGCCTTCACGGCGTTTAACGCTGTCATGGTGGCCTTCAGGGGCACACATGAAACGGTCATAGCGGTATGAAACGGACGAATGGGCAGATTTTCAGTCCTTTGTGGAGGGTGGGCGGCTTCGAAGGACAGGTGATCGAGGCTTCGAGCGGCGGCTGCTGCGACGGTTCTCAGACGCGTTCTTAGGCCCTTGGCGTGAGGATGGTGCGGTCGAAGGGCCCGCCGTGTGCGGCCGCGTAGGTGACGGCGTCGTTGGCCTGGTCGAGGTCGAATCGGGTGACGTGTTCGGGGGCGAGGTCCAGGGCACCCGTCGCGATGAGCCGGATCATGCCGATGTTCGCCGGGCGTGGGTACATCCATTGGCCGCGTACGGTCACCGAGTTACGCATGATCCAGGGGTAGGGCAGGGCGAGATCCGCGCCGCCGAGCATGCCGACGCCGCCCATCAGCACGACCCGCCCGTACTCGCGCACGGTCATGGCTGCCGCACGTGCCACCGAGCTGGGTGCCTGGGGCGGGAGGAGGTCGAGCACGATGTCGATCGGGCCGTCGGTGGCCGCGGCCATTGCCACGCGGTCGGTGTCTTCGTCTCCGCTGAGTTCGACCGGGCTCACCCGTGGGCCGAACCGGTCGGCGAGCAGGTCGAGGGCGGCCCGGTCGCGTCCCGGGGCCACCACGTGCCCGGCACCCATGGCGAGCGCGACGGCTACCGCGCTGCTGCCGAGGTTGCCGGTCGCCCCGCTGATCAGCGCCGTCTCTCCGGCCGCGAGTTGGCCGGCCAGCAGTCCACCGTAGGGAATGGTGTGCACACCCAGTGCGGACCAGCGTGCGGGATCGGCCGCTGCCCCGGCGGGCAGGGGGTACACGTTCTCGGTGGGAACCCGCATGAGTTCGGCGAACGGTCCGTCATGCAAGTACCGGGCCAGTCGCGCGCCGCCCTCGCCGCGGGAGCTCCAGCCCTGCAGCGTGATGTCCGGTGTCAGGGCGTCGTCGCGGGCGCGGACCGTCGAGTCGCACCACACCAGGTCCCCCACCCGCAGTTTGGTCGCGTCCGGTCCCACGTGGACCACTCGGCCGATACCGCCGACACCCGGCACGACCGGCGGTTCCAGCGGATAGTGCCGTTCACCGCTGAACACCTCGGCCGCGTACGGGGGCACACAGGTCGCCAGGACCTCGACCAGTACCTCACCGCTGCCGGCTTGCGGGTCGGGTACGTCGTGCACCGTGAGCGGGGAGCCGAACGCGGTTAGTGTCGCTGCACGCATGGGAAAGCCCTTCTGTCTCGTCCTTCACCACGCTAGGCCGAGCAGGGGCATGCGGGAAGCGATGATCTCGCATCTGTGGTATGCGTAGTCAGCATGGACGTGTCGAGCATGAGCCTTCGGGTGCTTTGTCAGATCGCCGAGTCGGGCAGCTTCACCGCGGCCGCCGCGCAGCTGGGCTACACCCAGTCCGCGGTCTCGCGCCAGGCGGTCGCCCTCGAACGCAGCGCCGGTGCCACCCTGTTCGAGCGGCGGACCGACGGGGTGCGGCTCACCCAGCGCGGACTGACACTGCTGCGCCATGCCCGGACGATTTTGCAGTCGGTCGACGCGGCCGAACGCGACCTGATCGGTGAGGCGCCTCGTACGGAGCTGGTGCGGATCGGGTTGGTCCTCAGCGCCGGACCGGTGACCCTGCCCGCCGCGCTCGCCCGACTCGCCAGGACAGCGCCACCGGTCCGGGTCACCACCCGCGAGGGCACCACGCCCAGCTTGGCTCGGGCGTTGCGCACCGGTTCGATCGACGTCGCCGTGCTCACCTCCCGTCCACCGCACCGGCCACCGGACGGCGAGTCACCACGTCTGCACATCACGACCGTTCACGACACCGAACTTCTTGTGGCGGCACCGGCCACCGGCACGTTCGCGGGCCGCACGTCCGTCCACGTCGACGAACTGGTCGACGCGCCCTGGATCGCCACCCCCTCATCCAGCGCGGAACCATTGCTCGGTGTCTGGCCGGGCCTGCCGGGGCGAGCGCGCATCGTCCACAGTGCACGCGACTGGCTGACGAAACTGCACTTGGTCGCCGGTGGTTTTGGCGTCACCACGATTCCGGAAGGCTTGTCGCCGGTTGTCCCGCCCGGCGTGATCTCCCTGCGGGTCCAGGGCGCACCACCCGAGATCCGCCGGGTTTTCGTGGCCCGGCTCCCCGGCACCACCACGCCGACGATCGCGGCAGTCACCCAGGCGATCACCGCAACCGTCCAGCCGTGACGACGACCCGTCTCTCAGCTTGCGTCTGAGAACTGTCGCAGCAGCCGCCGCTCGAAGCCTCGAGCGCCTGTCCTTCGAAGCCCCCTATCCTCCACAAAGGACAGAAAATCCACCCATTCGTCCGTTTCATACCGCTATGACCGTTTCATGTGTGCCCCTGAAGGCCACCATGACAGCGTTAAACGCCGTGAAGGCTCCCATCAGGGCACACGGCAAACCTGGGGTAACGACCGAAGGGGACTCTCCCTCGACTCAACCTCGCAAAAGTCCCCTTCACCAGAACAGACCGTGTGAAAGTCCCCGTCAGTCACGCGGCCCTAGGCACCAAAACTGGACGCCATGACATCAGTTTCCGGACGCCTTCTCAGGTACGCCCGCTTCCGCCATCGGCCAGCCGCTGGCCAACCTCGGTTGACCTGCCGCGAGGTCCGGCGAAGAAGATCTCCGGCAATTTCCTGGGCAAACAACTCGCGCCTGCCCGGAATCAGGTTCCGGGCAGGCGCGGTTCAGTTTGTCCGGGGATCAGGAAAGGCCGAGTTGGCCGTCCAGGAGGCGGAAGACGTCGTCGTCGGAAGCCGAGTCGAAGTCGAACTCGGTGTCCTTGCCGCCTGCTGAGTCGGTCCGGCGGGCCGCCCACTTGGTGCGGAGCACCTCGAGGCGGCCTTCGATCTGCTTGAACAGCTGCTCGTCGACGGTGGCCGTCGCGAAGCTGCCCTCCAGCTTGTCGAGTTCGTCGAGGATCGACGCCGGACCGGGTCCGGCCGTGACCAGTTCGCCGCGGAGGTGTTCGATGAGCCCGGCCGGGGTCGGATAGTCGAACAACAGGGTGGCCGGGAGGCGGAGCCCGGTCGCGGTGTTCAGCCGGTTCCGGAACTCGACCGCGGTCAACGAGTCGAAGCCCAGGTTCTGGAACTCACGATCCGGCTCGATCACGCTGCCGCCGGTGTGTCCGAGCACGAACGCGACCTGGCCGCGGACGAGGTCCAGGAGCACCTCGTACCGGCCGTCGTCGTCCAGGCCGGCCAAGCGGTTCATCAGCGTGTCGGCGGTGACCTGGCCTGCTGCCGCCCGCCGCGGCGTCCGGATCAGGCCGCGCAGCAACGCCGGGATCTCGCCCTGTGCCCGCACTGCGGCGAGATCGAGTCGCGCCGGGACCACGGCCGGGTGGCCGCTGCCCAACGCCGCGTCGAACAGCGCCACGCCCTCTTCCGGCGACAGCGCGGGGATGCCCGATCGCTCCAGCCGGTCGAGGTCGGCATCGCTCAGCGTGCCGGTCATCCCGGCGCCCTGAGCCCACGGGCCCCACGCCATCGACACGCCCGCGAGTCCCTGGGCCTGCCGCAGTCCTGCCAGCGCGTCGAGGAACGCGTTACCAGCCGCGTAGTTCGCCTGGCCCGCGCCACCGAACGTCCCGGCGATGGACGAGAACAGCACGAACGCCGCCAGTGGCAGTTCGCGAGTGAGCTCGTGCAGGTACCAGGCGGCGTCGACCTTCGGCCGCAGCACGGCGGAAACCCGGTCCGGGGTGAGCGCTTCGATGACGCCGTCGTCCAGCACGCCCGCGGTGTGCACGATCGCCGTCAGCGGGTGCGCGGCAGGCACGGTGGCCAGCAGGTCGGCCAGCGCGGCCCGATCGGTCACGTCGCAGGCGGCGACGGTGACGTCCGCGCCCTGCTCCCCGAGCTCCGTGACGAGCAGCTCGGCGTTTTCGGCGGCGAGGCCGCCGCGGCTCACCAAGAGCAGGTGCCGGACGTCCCGCTCGGCCACGAGATGCCGGGCCAGCAGTGCGCCGAGCCCGCCGGTGCCGCCGGTGACGAGCACCGTGCCTTCGGAATCCCAGTCCGTTGCCTCGCCGCCGGAGACCCGAACCAGCCGTCCCGCGAGTACCGCCTCGTCACGCACCGCCACCTGCGGTTCGCCGGTACCGAGTGCGGCCAGCAGCACCGGTCCGGCCACCGCGTCCCGGTCGGCGTCCAGCAGGCCGAACCGATCCGGGTTCTCCGCCTGCGCCGAACGCACCAGCCCCCACACCGCCGCCGCGGCGACGTCGTCACCGTCGAGAACGCCACGGGTCACGAAGACGAGGCGGGAAGCCGCGAAGCGTGCGTCCGCGAGCCATTCCTGCGCCAGGCCCAGCGCCCACGCCGACAGTCCGTGCGCCGAAGCAGGCACGTCGGCCGAGTCCCCGCGCACCGGAACCAGGACGACATCCGGCACCTCGACCAGCGCCTTCAGGTCAGCGGCGACCAGCACGTCCGCTGCTTCGACGACAGCGGAGTGCTTGCCCAGTACGGCGATCGAACCGGTGAGGGCCGATTCCGCGGGGACCGCGACCCAGTCCAACCGGAACAGCGAATCTCCCTCGGCCGCGGCGTCCCGCAGCTGCCCCGCGGCGACCGCGCGGACGAGCAGCGAATCCACCGAGACGACCGGCCGCCCGGCGGTGTCGGCGACCGCGATGGACATCGACTCGCCCGAGGTCCGCGTCAGCTTCACGCGGACCGCCGAGGCACCGGAGGCGTGCAGTGTCACGCCTTCCCAGTAGAACGGCAGTCCCCCGCCTTCACCTTCGCCCGTGGCGAGCATCGACGCGTGCAAAGTGGCGTCGAGCAGGGCCGGGTGGACACCGAACTTCGCCGCGTCCGGGCCCGCGGCCTCCGGCAGCACGACGTCGGCGAAGATCTCGTCGCCGCGCTGCCAAGCCGCACGCAATCCCTGGAACGCGGGCCCATAGGCGAACCCGGCCTCGGCGAACTCCTCGTAACAGTTCCCCAGCGGCAGGACATCCGCGCCGGCAGGTGGCCACACCGTGGCGTCGAACTCCGCCGGGTGCCCGTCGACGGCGAGCAGCCCGCTCGCGTTCTGGGTCCACGGCCGCTCGCCGGAGCCCTCGATCCGCGAATGGATCGTCACGGCTCGCTGGCCCGACTCGTCGGCGTCGCCGACCCACAGCTGCAGCTGGACGGCGCCGTCGTCCGGCAGCAGGAGCGGCGCGGCCAGGGTCAGTTCGTCGACCCTGGCACAGCCGACCTCGTCGCCCGCCAGCAGCGCGAGCTCGACGAGCGCGGTCCCGGGCACCATCGCCCGGCCCTGCACCACATGATCGGCGAACCACGGGTGGGTCCGCAGCGAAAGCCTGCTGGTGAACAACATGCCTGCCGAACCGGCCAGTTCGACGGCCGCACCGAGCAGCGGGTGCCCGGCGACGCCTAGACCCGCCGAGGTCACGTCGCCGGTCGAAAAGTCGGGTGCCGGCCAGAACCGCTCGTGCTGGAAGGCGTAGGTCGGCAGGTCGACGCGCTGCCCGCCGGGGAAGAACGCGGCGAAGTCGACGTCGGCGCCGTGGACGTGCAGCCCGGCCAGTGCCGAAGCCAGCGACCTCGGCTCGGGCTTGTCCTTGCGCAGCAAGGGAAGCACGGCCTCAGTGCCCGACAGCGTCTCGCGGGCCATCGCGCTCAGCACCCCGTCCGGGCCGAGCTCCACGAAGACGGTGACCCCGTTCGCGGCCAGCGTTTCGATACCGTCGGCGAACCGCACGGCGTCACGCACGTGCCGGACCCAGTACTCCGGGGTGCACAGCTCACCGGGCTCCGCGAGCTGTCCGGTCAGGTTCGACACCACCGGGACAGCCGGTTCGGCGAACGACACCCTCTCCAGTACCGACCGGAAGTCCGCCAGCATCGGCTCCATCAGCGGCGAATGGAACGCGTGGCTGACCGGCAGGCGCTTGGTCCGGCGGCCTTCACCGGCGAGGTGGTGCGCGATCTCTTCGACGGCGTCCACCTCGCCGGAGACCACGACGGACATCGGGCCGTTGATCGCGGCGATCCCGGCTTCCTTCTCACGACCATCCACAAGGGACGCGACTTCGGCTTCGCTGGCCTGCAAGGAGATCATCGCGCCCGTGGCCGGGAGGTCCCGCATCAGCGTGGCCCGCGCGGCGACCACCGTGCAAGCGTCCTCCAGGGTGAACACACCCGCGGCGTACGCGGCGGTGAGCTCGCCGATCGAGTGGCCGGCGAACCGGTCCGCGATGATCCCGAAGGATTCGGTCAGCCGGAACAGCGCGACTTCGACGGCGAACAGGGCCGGTTGGGTCCATCCGGTGTCGTTGAGCGCTTCGGCGTCCTCGCCCCAGATGACCTCTCGCAGCGGCCGGTCCAGGTGGCGGTCGAGCTCGGCGGTGACCGTGTCGAAGGCCTGCGCGAACACGGGGAACCGCTCGTAGAGCTCGCGGCCCATGCCGAGCCGCTGTGAACCTTGGCCAGAGAAGAGGAACGCGGTCCTGCCACCGCTGACCGATCCTTCGATCAGACCCGTTTCCGGTTCGCCGGACGCCAGCGCCGTCAGGCTCCGCACGGTTTCGTCGTGGTCGCCCGCGAGCACCACCGCGCGGTGGTCGAACCGGGACCTGCCCCTGGTGAGTGAGAAACCGACGTCGACCGGGCGGCCTGATCCACCGACGCCGGAGACCCTGTCGAGCAGACGCGCGGCCTGAGACCGCAGTGCGGCCGGTGTCTTCGCCGACAAGATCCACGGCACGACCTCGGCCGTGACGGGGCCGGCGGTCGTACTCCCCATGACCGGGGCGGGCTGTTCGATGATCGTGTGGACGTTCGTGCCGCTGATCCCGAACGACGAGACCCCGGCGCGGCGCGGGCGATCGCTTTCGGGCCAGGGCATCTGCTCGGTGACGAGAGTGACCTCACCGGCCTCCCAGTCGACCTCGTCCGACGGGGCGTCGACGTGCAGGGTGCGCGGGACGATCCCGTGCCGCATGGCCATGATCATCTTGAGCACGCCCGCGACGCCGGCCGCGGCCTGGGTGTGGCCGATGTTCGACTTCACCGAACCGAGCAGCAGCGGGGATTCCCGGTCCTGTCCGTAGGTCGCCAGCAGGGCCTGCGCCTCGATCGGGTCGCCGAGGCTCGTGCCGGTGCCGTGCGCTTCGACCACGTCGACGTCCGAAGTGGACAGTCCGGCGCTCGCCAGTGCCTGGCGGATCACGCGTTGCTGCGAGGGGCCGTTCGGCGCGGTCAGGCCGTTCGACGCGCCGTCCTGATTCACCGCGGACCCGCGCAACACCGCGAGCACCTCATGGCCGTTGCGCTTCGCGTCCGAGAGCCGTTCGAGCACCAGCATGCCGATGCCCTCGGCCCAGCCGACGCCGTCGGCGGCGTTCGCGAAGGCCTTGCAGCGGCCGTCGGGTGACATGCCCTTCTGCCGGGAGAACTCGATGAAGGTGCCCGGCGTCGACATCACCGTGACACCGCCCGCCAGCGCCAGCGAGCACTCACCGCTGCGCAGGGCCTGTGCGGCCCAGTGCAGCGCGACCAGCGACGAAGAGCAGGCCGTGTCGACGGTGACCGCGGGCCCTTCCAGGCCGAGCGTGTAGGAAACCCGGCCGGAGGCGACGCTTCCGGCGCTGCCGTGGCCCTGGTAGCCCTCGTACTCGTCGGCCGAGAGGGTGGCGCTGTAGTCGTTGTACATGACCCCGGCGAACACACCGGTCTGGCTGCCGCGCAGGGAGACCGGGTCGATTCCGGTGCGTTCGAGCGCTTCCCAGGACACTTCCAGCAGCAGCCGTTGCTGGGTGTCGGTGGTCATCGCTTCGCGGGGGCTCATCCCGAAGAACGCGGGGTCGAACTGACCCGCGTCGTGCAGGAACCCACCGGAGCGGGTGTAGGAGGTGCCGTGGTGGTCGGGATCGGCGTTGTACAGCGCGCCCACGTCCCAGCCGCGGTCTTCGGGGAACCCGGTGATCGCGTCGACGCCTTCGGTGACCAGCCGCCACAGGCTTTCCGGCGAGTCCACCCCGCCCGGGTAGCGGCAGCTCATGCCGACGATGACGATCGGGTCGTCGTCCGCCGGGGCGTGCGCCCGCGTCGGGGCCGGGATGACGGCGTCGGCACCGAACAGCTCGTCGAGCAGGTACTCGGCCAGCGCGCTCGGGGTCGGGTAGTCGAAGACCAGGGTCGCGGGCAGCCGGAGCCCGGTGCCGGTGTTGAGCCGGTTGCGGAGTTCGACCGAGGTCAGCGAGTCGAAGCCGAGGTCACGGAAGGCGCGTCCCGGTTCGATCTCGCCGGAGCCGGTGTGGCCGAGCACGAGCGCGACCTGCGTGCACACGAGGTCCAGCACGGCGGTACGCCGCTCGGCCTCGGCGAGCGCGGCCAGGCGTCGGACCAGCCCGGCCGCGGTGGCCGAACCCGTGGACCGGCGGCCCGGTGCCCGGATCAGGCCGCGCAACAGTGCCGGGATCTCGTCCTGGGTCCGCAGGACCGGCAGGTCCAGCCGCACCGGGAGGACGACGGGCTCGCCGCTGTCCAGTGCCGCGTCGAACAGGGCGACGCCCTGTTCGGGGGTGAGCGGCGGGACGCCGGAGCGCGAGATGCGGTCCATGTCCGCGTCGCTCAGGTCCCCGGTCATGCCGCCGGTCTGGGCCCAGGGGCCCCAGGCCAGCGAGACACCCGGGAGCCCTTCGGCCCGCCGCTGCCGCATCAGTGCGTCGAGGAAGGCGTTGCCCGCGGCGTAGTTGCCCTGTCCGGCGCTGCCGAAGATTCCGGCGATCGAGGAGTACACGACGAATGCCGAGAGCGGGCGATCGCGGGTCAGCTCGTGCAGGTTCCAGACGGCGTCGACCTTCGGCCGCAGGACCGTGCCCAGCCGTTCAGGAGTCAGCGAACCGATCACGCCGTCGTCGAGCACGCCAGCGGTGTGGACGACGGCCACCACGGCGACGTCCGCCAGCGTGGTGGCCAGTGCCGCGCGATCGGTGACGTCACACGCCGCGACGCTGACGTCGGCGCCGAGCTCGGTCAGGTCCGCCACCAGCTCGGCCGCGCCTGCCGCCGCCGAGCCTCGACGGCTGAGCAGGAGCAGACGCCGCACACCGCGCTCGGCGACGAGGTGGCGGGCGAGGATGGCGCCCAGGCCACCGGTGCCGCCGGTCAGCACCACAGTGCCGTCGGGATCCCAGCCCTCGACGGGCGTCCCGGTGGCGGTGAGCCGCACCAGACGTCCCGCGTTGGCCACTCCGTCGCGCAGCACGAGCTGCGGTTCGGCGGAGCACAGTGCCGGGGCCAGTGCCCCGGCGGAGGCGTCATCGAAGTCGATCAGGCCGAAGCGGCCCGGGTTCTCCGTCTGTGCCGAACGCACGAGTCCCTGTGCGGCGGCCACCGCGACCTCGGCACCGCGGCTGACGAGGACCAGCCGGGAATCGGCGAACCGCTCTTCGGCGAGCCATTCCCGCAGCAGCGCGAGAACCCGGGACGTCGTCGCGTGCACCGAGTCGGGGACGTCGCCGGACTCGCTCACGAGCGAAACCAGCACAGGCCCGGCAGGGGAACCGACCGAAGCCAGGTCGGCGTGGACGTCCACGGGGACTCCGGCGGCGAGCAGGGTGTCGGTCAGCCCGAAGGGGTCGGTGCCGAGCACGATCGAGGTGCCGAGCTCCGCGGTGACGGCCACGGACACCGGAACCCAGTCGAGGCTGAAGAGCGAATCACGGTCCACCGCGCTGCCGCTCACCTGCTCGGGCGAGAGGGCACGGACCTTCAAAGCGCCAACCGACGCGACGGGCGCGCCAACGCTGTCCGCCACGGCGATCGACATCGAGCCCGCGGCGTCCCGGCCCAGCTTGACCCGGATCGCCGAGGCGCCGCTGGCGTGCAGCGAAACGTCCGTCCACGCGAAGGGCACCGACTGCCTGGACGGGTCGTCCGCCGCCCGGCCGTCGAAGGCTCCGGCGTGCAGGGTCGCGTCGAGCAGGGCCGGGTGCAGGCCGAACGCGCCCGCGTCGGCGTCCTCGGGCAGTGTCAGCTCGGCGAACACGTCGCCGTCGCGGCGCCACACCGCTTGCAGGCCTTGGAACATCGGGCCGTACTTGAAACCGTCGGCGGCACGCTGCGCGTAGAAGTCGCCGATCTCGACCAGCTCCGCTCCCGCGGGTGGCCAGACGCCGTCGATCGCGTCGAACTGTGCGGTGTACTCGCCGATCGCGAGCATGCCGGTGGCGTGGCAGGCCCACGGCCCGTCTTCGGCGCCTTCGGGCCGGGAGTACACCTTGACCGCGCGCCTGGCCGACTCCTCGGGCGCCGCGACCGTCACCTGGAGCTGGACGGCACCCTGCTCGGGCAGGACCAGCGGGGCCGCGAGCGTGAGTTCCTCGACGAGGTCGCAGCCGACCTCATCGCCCGCGCGGATCGCGAGTTCGAGCAACGCGGTGCCGGGAACGATTGCCGAGCCGAGGACGATGTGGTCGCCCAGCCATGGATGCGTCCGCAGCGACAGGAGGCCGGAGAACACTACGGCGGCGGAGTCGGCGACCCGCACGGCCGCGCCGAGCAGCGGGTGGTCCGTGGCACCGAGACCGGCGGCGCGGACGTCGCCAGGCTGGCAACCGGCTCCCGACGGCCAGAAACGCCGGCGCTGGAAGGCATACGTCGGCAGGTCTACCCGGCGAGCGCCGGGGAACAACGCGCTCCAGTCGACACGGACACCGTGGACGTGCAACCGGGCCAACGCGGACAGCACGGAGATCTCCTCCGGACGATCCTTGCGCAGCACCGGCACAACCACAACGTCGTCCGGCACGGACTGCACAGCCAACGCCGAAAGCACGCCGTCCGGACCCAACTCCACGAACTTCCGGACACCCTCGGCCGCCAACGCCGTCACGCCGTCGGCGAACCGAACAGCTTCACGCACATGCCGGACCCAGTACTCCGGATCCCCCAGCTCACCAGCCGCCACAGCGCCAGTCACATTCGACACCAACGGAATCCGCGCAGCCGCAAACGAAAGACCCTCCACCACAGCACGGAACTCAGCCAACATCGGGTCCATCAACGGCGAGTGGAAAGCGTGACTGACTCGCAAACGCGACGACTTGCGCCCCTCAAACCCGGCCACCAGCGCCAAAACCTCGGCCTCGTCACCAGCGACAACCACCGACTCCGGGCCGTTGATCGCCGCGATCGACACACCGCCGCTCAGTAACGGCGCGACCTCGGCCTCAGTGGCCTGAACCGCCACCATCGCACCACCAGTAGGCAACACACCCATCAACCGAGCCCGCGCCGACACCAGCGTGCACGCATCCTCCAGCGAAAAAACACCGGCCACATGAGCAGCCACGAGCTCACCAATCGAATGCCCACCCACAAAATCAGGCCGCACACCCCAGGACTCGACCAACCGGAACAACGCCACCTCAACCGCGAACAACGCGGGCTGCGCCCACCTGGTCTCATTCAGCGTCTCGGAATCCTCGCCCCACACCACATCCCGCACCTCGTCACCAAGGTGCCCGACCACGGCGTCGAACGCGGCGGCGAACACGGCGAACCGGGCGTGCAATTCACGACCCATCCCGAGCCGCTGCGAACCCTGACCAGAGAACAAGAACGCCGTCTTACCCGCGCGCACCGCGCCCTCGGTCACGGTCGCGTCCTGCTCCCCCGCGGCCAGCGCCGACAGGCCTTGCGTCAGCTCCGGGGAGACCAGGACCACGGCACGGTGGTCGAACAGGGCCCTGCCGGTCGCGAGCGAGAAGCCCACGTCGAGCGGACTGGCCGGGACGCCGAACCGCTGGAGCCGGGACGCTTGGGCGCGCAGGGCGTCCGGGGTCCTGCCCGACAGGATCCACGGGACCACGGCCGGTTCGACGGGACCAGGTGCCGGGGCGACGACAGGCGGGGCCTGCTCGAGGATGGCGTGCGCATTGGTGCCGCTGATGCCGAACGCCGAGATGCCCGCGCGGCGCGGGCGGTCCACCGGCGGCCACGGGGTCTGCTCGGCCAGCAGCACCACGGCACCGCTCTCCCAGTCGACGTTGGACGACGGCGTATCCGCGTGCAAGGTCTTCGGCAGCACGCCGTGCCGCAGGGCCATGATCATCTTGAGCACGCCCGCGATGCCCGCCGCGGCCTGGGTGTGGCCGATGTTCGACTTGAGCGAACCCAGCAGCAGCGGGGTCTCCCGATCCTGACCGTAGGTCGCCAGCAGCGCCTGCGCCTCGATCGGGTCGCCCAGCGTGGTGCCGGTGCCGTGAGCCTCGACGGCGTCGACGTCCGAAGTGGACAGTCCGGCGCTCGCCAGTGCCTGGCGGATCACGCGTTGCTGGGACGGGCCGTTCGGCGCGGTGAGGCCGTTCGACGCACCGTCCTGGTTGATCGCGGAGCCGCGCAGCACCGCGAGGATCTCGTGGCCGTTGCGCTCCGCGTCGGAAAGCCGCTCCAGCACGACCATGCCGACGCCCTCGGCCCAGCCGACGCCGTCGGCGTCGTCGGAGAACGACCGGCAGCGGCCGTCGGCGGAAAGCCCGCGCTGACGGGAGAACTCGACGAAGGTGCCCGGCGTCGACATCACCGTGACACCACCGGCCAACGCGAGCGAGCATTCTCCGGAGCGCAGGGCCTGCGCGGCGAGGTGCAGCCCGACGAGCGAGGACGAGCAGGCCGTGTCGACGGTGACCGCGGGCCCCTCGAAGCCGAAGGTGTAGGAAACCCGGCCCGAAGCCAGGCTGCCCGCGCTGCCGCTGCCCTGGTAACCCTCGAAGGAAGCGTCGCCGAGCAGGGAGCTGTAGTCGTTGTACATCACCCCGGCGAACACGCCGGTCTGGCTGCCCCGCAGGGACTTCGGGTCGATTCCGGCGCGCTCGAGGGCCTCCCAGGTGGTTTCCAGCAGCAGCCGCTGCTGGGAGTCGGTGGTCGTCGCCTCACGCGGGCTCATCCCGAAGAAGCCGGGGTCGAATTCGGCCGCGTCATGCAGGAACCCGCCCGAGCGGGTGTAGGAGGTGCCGAGGTGGTCGGGATCGGCGTGGTAGAGGTTCTCGAGGTCCCAGCCGCGGTCGGCAGGGAACGGCGAGATCGCGTCGGTTCCGCCGGTGACCAGCTGCCACAGGCTCTCCGGCGAGTCGACGCCCCCGGGATAGCGGCAGCCCATCCCGACGATCACGATCGGGTCGTCGGTCAGCGGCGGCAGCGACCGCAGGGGGACGGTCGTGTCGGCGTCGGGGCCGAACAGTTCACCGAGCAGGTGCCCGGCCAGCGCGGACGCCGTCGGGTAG
>NZ_JAYMZS010000024.1:0-3188 GCF_035828755.1 Amycolatopsis sp. H20-H5
GGCCCAGGCCGCCCACCAGGCTCACGAAACACCCACCGCGCTGTCGTATGCCACGTCGGAAAGAACCCCAAAACGGACACAAGAGCCACAAACGCAACGAACCAAACAGGTTAAACAACAAGCTTAGAACGCGTCTGAGAACTGACGTAAGCAGCCGCCGCTCGAAGCCTCGGGCACCTGTCCTTCGAAGCCGCCTACCCTCCACAAAGGACGAAAAAGCGGCCCATTCGCCCGTTTCATACCGCCACGACCGTTTCATGCGTGCCCCTGAAGGCCACCATGACAGCGTTCAACGCCGTGAAGGCTCCCATCAGGGCACACGGCAAACCTGGGGTCGCGACTGAAGGGGACTGTCCCTCGACTCAACCTCGCAAAAGGCCCCTTCACCAGAACAGACCGCGTGACAGTCCCCGTCAGTCACGCGGCCCTGGGCACCAAACTGGACGCCATGACATCAGTTTCCGGACGCCCTCTTAGCGCCTTCGGCGAGGGGGAAGGCGCCGGAGACGTGGGCCCGGAGCCTGCCCTGATCGACGAGGTCGGCGATGGCGCGCATCCCGGCCTGGTCGTGCTCGACGATCAGGGTGACGGCGCGGACCTGTGCCTTCTCCGCCGCGGCCTGGGTGTCGTCGGTGCCCGGTTGCAGGGAGACGAGGACACCGCCGGGGCTGAGCACGCCCACGGAGCGGGTGGCTGTTTCTCCGCCGAGAGCGTCAAGGACGACGTCGTAGCGCTCTTCGGTGTCGGTGAAGTCCTTAGTGCGGTGATCGATGCAGGCATCCACGCCGAGTTCGCGCAGGAAGTCGTGTTGCTCGGTCGACCTACCGGCGCACCTTCCGGGCTTCGGGTCCGGTCGCCGTCAGCGGCAGGCTTGACTGAAGTAGTGAATCGCTGCTTCACTTCTTCGGTGCCCTATCGACGGACCCCGAAAGTGCAGCAGCGGCTCGACGCCCAGCGCGGCCTGATCATCGACGCCGCGGTGGAGCTGCTCGCCGAGCGCGGGTACGGCGGCTGCTCGGTAGCCGCGGTCGCGGACCGGGCCGGGATCGCCGTCGGCAGCGTCTACAAGCACTTCCCCGGCAAGGCCGAGCTGGTCGTCGAGCTGTTCCGCAAGGTCGTCGGCGGGGAAGTGCGGGCGGTGCGGCAGGCGTCCGAGGGTCTCGGCAATCCGGCAGAGCGGGTCCTCGCGGTGTTCGAGACCTTCGCGAACCGCGCGCTGAAGGCCCCTCGTCAGGCTTATGCCCTGCTCGCCGAGCCGGTGGACGCGCCGGTCGAAGCCGAGCGGCTCGTCTTCCGGCGCGCGTTCCGTGACGTCGTCGCCGGGCACATCGCCGACGGTGTCCGTTCGGGCGCGTTGCCCGCACAGGACGCCGAGCTCACCGCGGCGGCGCTGGTCGGCGCCGCGGCCGAGGTGCTCATCGGCCCGCTGACCTCGGGCAGCGCGAGTGAGGTCTCCGAACTCCGTACCTTTGTCCTGCGTTCTTTGGGAGGTTCCGATGCCGGCCACGCATGAAGTCACCAACCAGGTCCCGCCGTTGCTCGGCTACGACGTCGCCGCCGATCCGGCTCTGCTCGAAGGCCTCGAGCAGGCGGGCGCGGGCTGGGCGGCGGACGAACTCCACGAGCTGGGACGTCGTGCCGGTGGCGAGGAGGCGCAGGAGTGGGGGCGGCTGGCCAACGAGAACGAGCCGGTCCTGCGCACCCATGACCGTTTCGGGCGCCGGATCGACGAGGTGGAGTTCCACCCCTACTGGCACGAGCTGATGAAGGTCGCGGTCGGGCACGGGCTGCACGCCACGCCGTGGCGGGACTCGCGGCCGGGGACGCACGCGGCCCGCGCGGCGAAGATGTACGTCTGGGGCCAGGTCGAGGTCGGGCACAGCTGCCCGATCTCGATGACCTATGCGGCGATCCCGGCGCTGCGGTTCAACCCCGAGCTCTCCGCGAGGTACGAGCCGCTGCTGGCCGCGACCGAGTACGACTTCGGGCTGCGCGAGCCGAGCACCAAACGCGGACTGCTCGCGGGCATGTCGATGACCGAGAAGCAGGGCGGCTCCGACGTCCGCGCCAACACGACGACCGCGCGCCCGGCCGGTGACGGCAGCTATGTCCTGGTCGGGCACAAGTGGTTCACCTCCGCGCCGATGTGCGACCTGTTCCTGACACTGGCGCAGGCGCCGGGCGGGCTCTCCTGTTTCCTGCTCCCCCGCGTCCTGCCCGACGGCACGCTGAACGGGATCCGGTTGCAGCGGTTGAAGGACAAGCTGGGCAACCGGTCGAACGCGTCCTCGGAGATCGAGTACGACAACGCCGTCGGCTGGCTGGTCGGCGAGGAGGGCCGCGGCGTGCGGACCATCATCGAGATGGTCAACAACACGCGGCTCGACTGCGCGATCGGCAGCGCCGCGGGGATGCGCGCCGGGGTGGTCCGGGCGGTGCACCACGCGCGGCACCGCCACGCGTTCGGCGCGGCGCTGGCCGACCAGCCGCTGATGACGAACGTCCTGGCCGACCTGGTGCTGGAGTCCGAAGCGGCCACGACGGTCGGCATGCGGCTCGCCGCGGCGATCGACCGGCCCGGCGACGAACAGGAACAGGCGTTCCGGCGGCTCGGGCTGGCGGTGTCGAAGTACTGGGTCTGCAAACGGGCGCCCGCACACGCGGCGGAAGCGCTGGAATGCTTGGGCGGCAACGGGTACGTCGAGGAGTCGGGGATGCCCCGGCTCTATCGCGAGGCCCCGCTGATGTCCATCTGGGAGGGCTCGGGCAACGTCGCCGCGCTGGACGCCCTGCGCGCGATGGCGAAGCAGCCGGAGACGGTCGCGGCGTACTTCGCCGAGGTCGAGCTGGCCGCGGGCGCCGACGGGCGCCTGGACGACGCGGTCGACCGGCTGCGCAAGGAGTTCACCGATCCGGCCGGGCTGGAATACCGCGCCCGGCGAGTGGTGGAGTCGATGGCGCTGGTCCTGCAGGGTTCCCTGCTGGTTCGGCTCGGCGCCCCCGCAGTGGCCGACGCATTCTGCGCGTCGCGTTTCGGCGGCGACTGGGGCATCGCGTTCGGCACACTGCCGTCCGGAGTGGACACCCGCGCGATCATCGCCCGCGCTGAAGTGACGGTCTAGGACACCCCCCTTGCCGTTCGAAATCGTGGTCCCTGAAGGCCACCATGACGGCGTTAAACGCCGTCA
>NZ_JAYMZS010000024.1:3198-18171 GCF_035828755.1 Amycolatopsis sp. H20-H5
GTCATGGTGGCCTTCAGGGACCACTAGCCGTGAGGGCGGGGTCAGTCGAGCCGGGCTGCGGTGGGCGAACCGGGGAACGTCGCGGCGAGGCGGACGGCGTCCTGTGCGCGGGTCAGTCGCGGGGCCTCGGGGGTGGCGAGCATGGCCTTCGCGGCCTCGACGGCGTTTTCGGCGAGCATCGCGAACGTCTCGGCGGGAATCCCGGGCGCCGACGGCACGGTCAACCGCCCGGTCGCGACCACGTCGCCGACCTCCGGCACCGGCTCGCCGTTTCGTGCGTAGGCCTCCCGGGCGAGGACGTCCTCGTCACCTCGACCGGCCCGTACGAGCCGGGGCGCGTTGCGACGCTGCAGCTCGTCGAGCACCTCCCGCTCCCCCTTGCCGCGCATCAGCAGCAGAACGAACGGGTCCGCGTCGAGCAGCCACGACACCTGGAAGGACAGCGCCGCCGCGTGGCGGCACGGCAGCTCCCAGCCGGGACAGTCGCACTCCGGATCGAGGTCGCCGATGCCGGGCAGCAGGTGCACGCCCGCGTCGTCGGCCGCCGCGACGAGATCGTGCGGCATGTCCCGGTCGAGCAGAGCGGCGAGGTGCCCGGCCCGTGACGCGACGCGGTCGAGGAACCGGTCCCATTCGACGCCGGTGAGCTCCGCCAGGCGCAGCTCGGTCCGGTACTGCCCGTCACCCTCGCCGTCCACCACGGCCGCGATCCGGCCGGGGCTGACGGTGATCGGCCCGACCAGGCCCGCCGCGGCGTACCGGCGGCCCTGCCGCAGCTGCCGCTGGTCCAGCGCGGTCTCCTCCATCGCCGTCACCCAGGCTCGACCCCACCACGATCGCGCGAACGGGCCGCGGCCACCGGCGGCGGCGAAAGCCGGGAAACCCCGGACGAGGTCGTCCTCGGTCATCGACGGCTCCTCAGCTCGACCAGTTCGGCCAGTTCGTGATCGGTCAGTTCGGTCAACGCGGCCTCACCCGAGGTGAGCACGGCGTCGGCCAGTGCGCGTTTGGCCCGCAGCATCTCCGCGATCCGGTCCTCGACGGTGCCCTCCGCGATGAGCCGGTGTACCTGGACCGGGCGGGTCTGCCCGATCCGGTACGCCCGGTCGGTCGCCTGGTCCTCGACCGCCGGGTTCCACCAGCGGTCGTAGTGCACGACGTGCTCCGCGCGGGTGAGGTTCAGCCCGGTCCCCGCCGCCTTGAGCGAGAGCAGGAACACCGGGACCTCGCCACGCTGGAACCGCTGTACGAGCTCCTCGCGCCGAGGCACCGGCGTGCCACCGTGCAACAGCTGGGTGGGGACGCCGCGCTCGGCCAGGTGCCGTTCGATCAGCCGGGCCATCGCCACGTACTGGGTGAACACCAGCACCGCGCCGTCCTCGGCGAGGATCGTGTCCAGCAGCTCGTCGAGCAGCTCCAGCTTGCCCGAACGGCCTCGCAGCGTGGCCTCCCCCGGCTCCTTGAGGTACTGCGCGGGGTGGTTGCAGATCTGCTTGAGGCCGGTGAGCAGTTTGACGATCCGTCCCCGGCGGGCGATGCCCTCGCTGCCCGCGATGTCCGCCATCAGCTCCCGCACGACCGCCTCGTAGAGCCCGGCCTGCTCGGCGGTCAGCGTCACGGGCCGGTCCGTCTCGGTTTTGGCGGGTAGTTCCGGCGCGATCCCAGGGTCGATCTTGCGGCGTCGCAACAGGAATGGCCGGATCAGCCGCGACAGCCGCTCACCAGCGGCGGGGTCCGTTCCCGCTTCGACCGGCTTGGCCCACTGACGGCGGAACTCCGGGAGAGTGCCGAGCAGCCCTGGTGTCGTCCAGTCGAGGATCGCCCACAGCTCCGAGAGGTTGTTCTCCACCGGCGTGCCGGTGAGCGCGATCCGGGCCGCCGAAGGGAGTTCCCGTAACGCCTCGGCGGTGCTGGAGCGGGGGTTCTTGACGTGCTGGGCCTCGTCGGCGACCAGCAGCCCCCAGCGTGGCGTGGCCAGCGACGCGGTGTCCGCCCGGACGGTGCCGTAGGTGGTCAGCACGAATCCGGTGCCGAGTTCGCCGAGCGCGCGTTCGGTGCCGTGGAAGCGCCGGACCTCGGTGGCGGGGGCGAAGCGGCGGATCTCCCGTTCCCAATTGCCCAGCAGCGAAGCAGGGCACACCACCAGCGTCGGGCCCACCGTGGCGGGATCGGCCTGGCGGCACAGGTGCAGGGCGATCAGGGTGATCGTCTTGCCCAGCCCCATGTCGTCGGCCAGGCAGCCACCGAGGCCCACCGCGGTCATCGTGCTCAGCCAGCGCAGGCCGCGCAGCTGGTAGTCGCGCAGCGTCGCGGCCAGCTCGGCGGGCTGCTCCAGCGGTTCCGGTGGCGCGGACAGCCGCTCGCGCAGGGAGTCGAGCCAGCCGTCGGTGATCACGTCGACGCGCTCGCCGTCGATCTCGGCCGTCCCGCTCAGCGCGACGCCCAGCGCGTCCATCGGGGTGAGCGGCTTGAGCATCCGGTCGCGGGCCTTCGCCGCCAACGCGGGATCGACCAGGATCCAGCGGTCGCGTAGCCGCACGATCGGGCGGTGCGCCTCGGCCAGTCGGTCCATTTCGGCCGGGGTGAGCGGCTCGCCACCCAGCGCGAGCTGCCAGTCGAAGCCGAGCAGCGCGTGGCCGCCGAAGAACGACGGCAGGTCCGACGGCGCGTCGTCGGTGGTGCCGACCACGGCTTTCGCCGTCAGATCACGAGCCAGGGCGGTGGGCCAATGGACGTCGATCCCGGCCGCCGCGAGCCGGGGAGCGGCGTCGGCGAGCAGCTCGGCGATCTCGACGTCACCCAGCCCGAGCTCGTCGGGGACCACCGCGCCGAGCAACGGCTCCAGCGGGGGCCACACCTGCGCGCCGCGCCTCAGCGCCAGCATGACGTCGACGCGCGCCCGCGGGCCGAACCCGCCGAACCCGTCACCGCCGGCCCACAGCTGCCCGGCGTCGACGAGCTGGGCCGGGTCGGTGAGGCTGTGGACCTGCACGACCGCGCGGAACCGGCCGCTCGTGAAGTCGTCGTCGAGCGCGTCGACCCGCAGGGAGACCTTGACCCCGGAATCGAGCCCGGCCGACACCTCGCCCGCCCAGTCGCGCAGGGCCGGGACCTGTTGTGGCGCGACGGCGGCGAACGCGGACGTCCCGGTGGCGCGTGCGGCGGCGGGTGTGCGCGGAAGGGTGTCGGCGACGGCGTCGACGAAGGCGCGAAGCAGTGGATACCGGGCGGGAAAGCGCGGTTCGTCGCTGTCGCCGGGGACGGCCACCGCGTGTGCCTCCGCGGGCATCGCTTCGGCGAGGCCGCGCAGCCAGACGACGTCGGCGGGCTCGATCGGCCCGGCACGCCACGCGTCGTGACCGGCTTCGGTGACGACCGGGAGAAGCCGTCCGGCGGCCACCAGGCGCAGCGCCGCGACGGTGGCGGCGCTCCAGAACGCGGCGGCCGGATGGCACCCCGGCTCGTCACGCAGCCGGACCAGCAACGGCAGCGCCTCGGCGATCGGGAGGCGGGTCACCGCGCTCGCCCGCGAGGCCAGTTCGCGGTCGACGATCGTCAGTACGCCGGAGTCACCCACCGGCGGAGGCTCGTCACCAGGGGAAAGGAACACCACCCGGCCGGTTCGTGGCGGATCGGCCGGTTCGACCAGTACCGCGCAGCGTGCCAGTGCCTCGATCAGTTCCCTGCTCAGCTGTTCACCTTCCGGAAGTTGTCCGTCACCCATTCCCGTAGGGCGTACGGTAAAGCGTAGCACAACGTCGTATGGCGTACGGAGATCCCAGCCGAGCAGGCTGCTTCAGCACTCAGGACGTGGTCGGCGGTGCCCCGGCCAGCAGGTGCTGATCACGGAGCTCGCGCATCGTGGCCGCGCCGATGGTTTTGACGCGTGCGCGGGCGTTGTCCGCCAAGCCTTTCCCGCGCCGGTCGGCGGTGACACCACACTCGACGGCGTGCGGGTCATCATGGCGAACTTTCGGGTCGGTCGAGTATCGATGCGCCGCAGACGACCCGGCCTCATGACCAGCCACCTGCGCGCCGGGATTCGCGGAAAAACCGAAATCAGGCAGGATCGGGTGTCTGTCCGTGCCGAGCGCGATTGTCGGTGGGCCGAAGACACCGAACCGGAAGGATCGACCCATGACGACCACCACCACCACGCAGATCCTGCGCGTACCCGGCGCGCACCTGCACTACGACGTCTCCGGCACGGGCCCCGTGGTACTGCTGATCCCCGGCGGTGCGATGGACGCCGGGCCGTTCTCGTCGATCACCGGGCCGCTGTCCGAGCACTACACCGTGGTCACCTACGACCCGCGCGGGATCTCTCGCAGCGAGCTCGACGACCCGGCCGAGGAACAGCACGTTTCGGTGCACGCCGACGACGCCCATCTGCTACTGGCCGAGCTCGGCGCCGAACCGGCTTACGTGGTCGGCAGCAGTGGCGGCGCCATCACCGGCCTCAGCCTGGTGGAACGCCACCCCGGCCAGGTCCGCACCCTGCTGGCGCACGAGCCGCCCCTCACCTGCCTGCTGCCCGACAGCGAGGAGCAGGAGCGCTCGGGCCAGGAGGTCCAGGACGTCTACCGCCGGGAAGGCACCGGCGCCGCCATGGTGGCGTTCATGAAGATGGCTGGATTCGACGGGGGCGCCCCGGGCCAAGCACATGAACCGACCCCGCAGGAGCAAGCCGGAATGGCCAGGATGCAGGGCAACTTCGGCTTCTTCTTCGGCAGCCTGTGGTCCGCCATCACCGGTTACCGGCCCGATCTCGCGAAGCTGCGCGACACCGGGACCCGGGTGGTCCCCGTCGGCGGCGAGCAGTCGCACGGACAGGTCGCCTACCTCGGCGCCGCGGCGCTCGCCGAGCGGCTCGGCCTCGAACTCGAGGCGTTCCCCGGTGATCACGGCGGGCTCTGGGCCGATCCGGCGACGTCCGTCCCGAGGCTGCTGGACCTGCTTCGCGACCACTGACCAGGGAGAGAACATGCGCTACGCACTGCTGATCTGCGGCGACCAGAGCGACCCGGTCCTCGCGACGTCCGGCTGCGGTGGCTGGACCGAGGAAATGCTGCGGCGCGGGGTGCTCGTCGGCGGGGAAGGCCTGCGCCCGCCCAGCGAGGCGACGACCGTGCGCGTCCGCGACGACGAGGTCCTGCTGACCGACGGCCCGTTCACCGAAACGAAGGAACAACTGGCCGGGCTCTGCGTCGTCGAGTGCGCCGATCTCGACGAGGCCGTCGCCGTCGCGGCCGCGCACCCGGCCGCCCGGCTCGGCCTGATCGAAGTCCGTCCACTGTGGAACCCCCCGGAAGGAGCAAACTGATGCCGGAGATCACCGATCGCCCGGAACAGCCCTACGTCGCCGCGAAAGCGACCGTCACCATGAGCACCATCGCCTCGCTCGCCGACCGGCTGCCCGAGCTCATCGGCAAACTCGCCGCCGAAGGCACCCCGATCGCGGGCGCGCCGTTCTTCCGCTACACCGGGATCGGCCCCGGCGACGCACTGGAGATGGAGGCGGGCGTGCCGCTCGCCGCACCCGTCGACCTCGGCGACCCGTGGGCGAGCGGGCTCCTGCCCGCCGGGCGCTACGTCGTCGAAACCCACCACGGCCATCCCGCCGGACTGGCCGAGGCCACCGCCGCGGTGCTCGACTGGGGCACCGGCCGGGGGCTGAAATGGGACATGACCGAGACCGGCGGCGGCGAGCGGTGGGGCTGCCGTCTTGAAGTGCTCAAGACCAACCCCGCCGAACAACCCGACTGGAACCTGTGGGAAACCGACCTCGTCCTGAGGCTCGAACGCTGACTGTCTGAACGGCTGAGCGTCTGAACGGCTGGGCGCTCAAGCGCGACCGCGCACAACGAGCGCCCAGCCCTGGCTCCCGAACCCCAGGGTGCACACGAGCGCCCGCACCAGGTTCCACCGCACCCACGAGGACTCGAACCGCCCGCGCAGCGCGGCGAAATCCGCCGAGTCCCGGCCGGCCTCCAGCGCGTTGTTGAGCGGCACGTTGACCGCCATCGTGATCACGAGCATCACCACCAGGCAGACGAACCCGGTCACGATCCAGGGCAGCGCCGAGCCCCGCAGGTGCAGCAGCCCCGCGACGACCGCGAGCACCGGCGCGCCGGCGAAGGTCAGCGCGAACCAGCCGTTGAGGATCGCCACGTTGATCTCGCGCATCGCGACCACGAACGAGCGGTCGTCCGCGAGCGCCAGCCCCGGCATGACCGAGCATGCGTAGGCGTAGAACAAACCGGCGATCAGGCCGGCGGCGATCGTGGCCGCCACCAGCGCGACGATCGCGAGTACGTCGAACATCGTCTTCTCCTTCGTGTGCTCGGTCATGTCTCCAGTGAAGCGCTCCAGATCAAGACTCTCCATAGCTCAACAGCGCAATACCATGTTCCAGCGTCTACTCTTGGCTCCTATGGACGCACTCGCCGGGCTGCTCGACGGACCACGGGCCCGTGGCGCCTTCCTGCTCCGCTCGATCCTCACCCCGCCGTGGTCGATGCGGATCCAGGACGAAGCGCCGCTCACCCTCGTCGCGCTCGTGAGCGGCGAGGCGTGGATCAAGCCCGACACCGGCGACGCCGTGCTCCTGCACCCGGGCGACGCGGCCATTCTGCGTGGCCCGGAGCCGTACGTCGTCGCCGACGACCCGGACACCCCGCCCCAGGCCGTGATCCATCCCGGGCAGCGCTGCGGCACGCCGGACGGCCGGGAGTTGACCGCGCTGACCGACCTCGGGCCACGCACGTGGGGCACCGGCACCGACGGGCCCACCGTGCTGCTCACCGGCACCTATCCAACGCAGGGCGAGATCAGCCGCCGCCTGCTCGACGCGCTGCCCGCACTGCTCGTCCTGCCCGGCGGCGCGCTGAAGAGCCCGCTCATCCCGCTGCTGGCCGAGGAGATCGCCCGCGACGAACCCGGCCAGGAAAGCGTGCTCGACCGCCTGCTCGACCTGCTGCTCATCGCCGTCCTGCGCGCCTGGTTCGCCCGGCCCGAAGCGCACGCGCCCGCCTGGTACCGCGCCCACAGCGACCCCGTCGCGGGGAAGGCGTTGCGCCTGCTGCAGGGCGACCCCGCCCACCCCTGGACCGTGGCCACCCTCGCCGCCGGCGCCGGGGTCTCCCGCGCGGCACTGGCCAGGCGGTTCACCACCGCCGTCGGCGAACCCCCGATGACCTTCCTCACCACCTGGCGCCTCGCGCTCGCCGCCGACCTGCTGCGCCAGCAGCCCGACGCGACCGTCGGCGCGGTCGCCCACCAGGTCGGCTACGGCAGTTCCTTCGCTCTGAGCACGGCGTTCAAACGCGAACACGGGGTCAGCCCCCAGCGGTACCGCACCGTCGGCGCCTGAGCGGCCCACGTCGACAGCCGCGATCCCCGCTGGCAGGGTCATCTCATGCAGCACGACGATCGGACCCGCCCGCAGCCCGAAGAGGCGACGGCGTTCATCGCGTTCGACGCGTCCGATCTCACCCTGCCCGGCGGCGCGCACTGGCCCTCGCGCGACCTCGACGTCCCCCGCTCGTACACCCAGATCGCGGTCCAGGTGGCGGTTCCGCCGCCACCTCCGTCACCGATCGGGCCGCCGCCGGGTTCGCTGGCGGATTCCTTGGCGCAGTCGAGCAGCAAACTGGCGATCGCCGCGCTCGTCAGCCGGATAACCGGCTTCGGCTGGAAGGTCGCGTTGGCGCTGATCATCGGCACCGGCGTGGTCAACGACTCGTTCAACATCGCCAACACGCTGCCGAACATGGTGTTCGAGCTGCTGCTGGGCGGGGTACTGTCCAGCGTCGTGATCCCGCTGCTGGTCCGCTCGCACGACGACCCCGACGGCGGAGAGGCCTACGCGCAGCGGCTGATCACCATGGCGCTGGTCCTGCTCGCGCTGGGCACCGCGTGCGCCGTCGCGGCCGCGCCGCTGTTCACCGCGGTGTACGTGGACAGCTCCTCCCCCGACGCCAACCCCGCGCTGACCACCGCGCTGGGCTACCTCGTGCTCCCGCAGATCCTGTTCTACGGCCTGTTCGCGCTGTTCTCGGCGATCCTGAACGCGAAGAACGTCTTCGGCCCGCCTGCCTGGGCGCCGGTGCTCAACAACATCGTCGTCCTCATCAGTCTCGCGGGGTTCTATCTCGTGCCCGGCGAGATCTCCCTCGACCCGGTGCGGATGGGCGACCCGAAACTGCTGGTCCTCGGGCTCGGCGTGACCCTCGGCATCGTCGTGCAGGCGCTGGTGCTCATCCCGCCGTTGCTGCGCAGCGGTTTCCGCTTCCGCTGGCGCTGGGGCCTCGACCCCCGGCTCAAGGAGTTCGGCGGACTCGCCGCCTGGATCCTCGGCTACGTCGCGGTGAGCCAGCTCGGGCTTGTCGTCAACACCCACGTCCTGACCAGCGGCACCAGCGGCGGCGTCACGGCGTACACCTACGCGTGGCTGCTGTTCCAGCTTCCCTACGGCGTCATCGGCGTCTCGCTGCTCACCGCGTTCATGCCCAGGATGAGCCGTGCCGCGGCCGACGGCGACACCCAGAAGCTGGTCGGCGACCTGTCCTACGCCGCCCGTCTGTCCACCGTGCTGCTCATGCCGTGCTCGGCGGTGCTCGCCGTGATCGGCACCCCGATCGGGATCGCGATCTTCGCCTGGGGCAAGGGCACCCTCGCCGACGCCGACCGCCTCGGCCAGACCCTCGCGATCTCGGCGCTCGGCCTGCTGCCTTACGCGATGGTGCTGCTGCAGCTGCGGGTGTTCTACGCGATGAAGGACGCCCGCACCCCGACGCTGATCATGATGGTGATGACCGCGGTCAAGATCCCGCTGCTGTTGCTGTGCCAGGACCTGCTCGACCGCGAGCACGTCGTGCTCGGCGCGATGCTGGTCAACGGCGCGACCTTCGTCGTCGGCGCGGTCATCGGCCAGGTCTGGCTCTGGGTGCGCCTCGGCCACCTGCGCAGCAGACGTGCCCTGCGCGTCATCCTCGTCACCGCGGCCGTCAGCGGACTCGGCGCCGCCGCGGCACTCCTGGCCGGGCTGGTGGTGCCCGACTCCCTCGGGCCCGTCTGGCAGGCACTGGTCCGGCTGCCGCTGGAGGGCATTGTCGGCGCCGGGGTCGCGTTCGGCCTGCTCGCCGCCTTGAAGATCGCCGAGTTCGACCCGATCACCCGCCGGATCGCCGGACTGCGGCGGGCCTAAGCACGCGTCTGAGAACTGACGCAGCAGCCGCCGCTCGAAGCCTCGAGTACCTGTCCTTCGAAGCCGCCCACCCTCCACAAAGGACGGAAAGCCTGCCCATTCGTCCGTTTCGTACCGCCATGACCGTTTCATGCGTGCCCCTGAAGGCCACCATGACAGCGTTAGACGCCGTGAAGGCTCCCATCAGGGCACACGGCAAACCTGGGTAGCGACCGAAGGGGACTTCCCTCGACTCAACCTTGCAAAAGTCCCCTTCACCAGAACAGACCGCGTGACAGTCCCCGCCAGTCACCCGGCCCCAGGCGCCAAACTGGACGACATGACATCAGTTCCCGGCCGCCCTCTAAGACCCGAGCACCTCGACGCCGAGTGCGACGAGCCTGCGCACAGTCGGCTCTTCGGGGCCTGCGTCGGTGACGATCCCCGCGACCTCGGCGAACGGCAGCACGGAGAACCGGGACGCGGCGCCGACCTTCTCGGCGCTCGCCAGCACGTAGGTGTCCGCCGCGCGGCGGGCCAGGGTCCGCTTCATCGCGGCTTCGTCGGCGTCGCCGGTGGTCAGCCCGGCGTCCGCGTGCACACCGGTGACGCCCAGCAGGAAAAGGTCGGCGTTGACGCCCTCGGCGGCCTCGGCGGCGGCCGCGCCACAGGTCACCGCCGAGTGTTTGAACAACCGCCCGCCGATCAGATAGACCTCGACGTCGCGATGGTCGAGCAGGGCGGCCGCGACCGCCACACTGTGCGTGACGATCGTCGCCGTCAGGTCCAGCGGCAGGGCCAGGACGACCGCGAGCGCGGTGGTGCCGCCGTCGAGGATCACCGTCGCGCCGGGATGCACCAGCCCGGCGGCGCGCGCGGCGACCCGGTCCTTGCCTTCGAGGTTCACCGACGCCCGGAACCCGTGGTCGCCGATGGCAGGCGAAACCGGCAGCGCGCCGCCGTAGACCCGCTGACACAGCCCGGCCGCGGCGAGTTCGCGCAGGTCACGCCGCACGCTGTCCTCGGAGACCGCCAGTTCCGCCGCCAGCTCCTTGGCCACCAGCTTGCCGTCGTTCTCCAGCCGGGCCAGGAGCAGGTCACGCCGTTCCGCCGCCAACATGCACGTTCCTCCTTGTTTGTGCCGAGTCTTGCACATTATGCTCCCGGTCATGAACGTTCTCACCGAAGGCCGCCCTGGCATCGACCGGCCCGACCACCGGGGCCGCACCGGACTCGACCGGATCGGCCGCGACCTCACCGGCAATCCGCGTGTCCGGGTCACCGACGTCGAACTGCTCGCGGCCGGGTGGCACGTGCTCCGCCGCACGACTTTCGACTACCGGCGCACCGACGGCCGATGGACCACCGAGCAGCGGGAGACCTACGACCGCGGCAACGGCGCGACGATCCTGCTCTACGACCCCGAACGCGGCACCGTCCTGCTCACCCGCCAGTTCCGCTATCCCGTCTACGTCAACGGCCATCCCGACGGCATGCTGCTCGAAACCGCCGCCGGCCTGCTCGACGACGACGATCCCGAAACGGCCATCCGCCGCGAGGCAGGCGAGGAGACCGGCGTGGTCGTCGGCCCGCTGGAGCACGTTTTCGACGTCTACATGAGCCCGGGGTCGGTCACCGAACAGGTGCACTTCTACGCCGCCCCCTACAGTTCGGCGAGCCGCATCGCCGCCGGTGGCGGGATCGCCGACGAGGGCGAGGACATCGACGTCGTCGAACTGCCCTTCCCCACGGCGCTGGAGATGATCCGCACCGGCCGGATCGCCGACGCCAAGACGATCATGCTGCTGCACTGGGCCGCGCTCGACGGCCCGTTCCGCACCCGCTGATCAGGGAGTGGACCGGGCCTGACTACCAATGCCCGGGGCGGGCCAGCGCGGGCGGCAGCTTCGTCGCGTCATCGCCCTTCGCCGCGTTGACCTGCGACTGCGTCAGGAAGATGCACTCGCCGAGATCGGCTCCCCGCACGTCGGCGTCCCTGAGGTCGGCGCCGATCAGGTCGGCCAAGCGCAGGTCCGCGCCTCGCAAATCGGCACCGATCAGATACGTCCCGCGAAAGTTGGCGCCCCGCAGGTCCGCGCCCTTCAGCTTGGCCCCGATCAGGTCGGCGCCCCGGCGATCTTTCTTGCGCCGTCCGGACGTGGCGCGCACGAGCTCGCTGGTGCGCAGCAGCAGGACGTTGACCTCAGCGCGATGCGCCCCGACGTCCAGCCGGGCGAGCACGGCAGGGCTCTCGTTGGTGAGTTTCTCTGTCTTGTCCAATGCCAGGCCGAGTTGCTCGCGCAGAGCGCGGGCCTGGGGCAGCGTCGAGGCTTCGGTCAGATACCAGAGCAGCTCGTGAAGCTGACGCATGATCGGAAGCAGGTCGAACATCCGCTTCGCCGACTGCGGAGCCTGCCGCCAGTCCTGACCCTCGAAGGTGGATTGGGAGAGCTTCTGCCCCGCGCCGAAGCAGTCATACACGGTGCAGCCCTGGAAACCCTTGCTCCGGAGTCGATCGTGGATGCCACACCGGGAATCCGGGGTCAGGTTGGGACAGGGCTGTCCGGCGTCCTTGTCGATCGCGAAGTCCGCGGACACCGAGAACGTCAATGCCACACAGCAGAGCCCGAAGCAGTTCCCGCAGTCGGCCCGCAACGCCAGCAGGTCCCGCCCGGCGAGCGGAGGCGGTGGGTTCTCGGACAAGGTGTGCGGGTCTCCCTGGTCGAAGTCGGGCGTGAGCCTACCGCCCGGCCGCGACAGCTCCGATCAGCCGACGCTGGCCGTCCCCAGCAGGGACGCGCCGAGCGCGGTCGTCAGGTACAGGACGGTCCGGCCGGACCGCTCCCGTGCGACCAGCCCGCTCTCGCGCAGCACCCCGAGGTGTTGCGACACCGCGCTGGGGGTCACGCCCAGCGCGCGGGCCAGATCCGTGGTCGTCGCGGGGGAACGCAACGCCTCGAGCAGACCCGCCCGCACCCGTCCGAGCAACCGGACCGCGCTGCCCGACGGCGCCCGCGTCCCCGCGGTCCACAACGCGCCGACGCCTCGTGCCGGGTAGCGCACCGTGGTCTGGGTGGACGTGCTCTTCTTGATCAGCACGTAGGGCGAGCCGACCGCGACCGGGATCAGTACCAGCCCGCCCGGCCCTCGCTTCACCGCCAGCTCGCTCCGCCAGCGCGTCCCCTCCAGCCTCAGCCGGTTGCCGGACCAGCGAAGATCGGGGTGCAGACCGGTGAACAGCTGCTCGGCGCCGCCCAATGCCAGCTGTTTCGCGCGATAGGCGACGTCCGCGTCGAGCACCGCCCGGATGCGCGGCCAGTGCGGCGCGATCAGCCGGTCGTGGGTGGCGCGTAGCTGGTCGGCGATCGCCCGCAGGCCCGCCGCCGGGTCCGCGGCGAGCTCGGCGACCGTGCCGGTGAGCTCCTCGCCGAACACGCGCCGCAGGCTGGTGCGCACCTGACGAGCGGTCGTGCGCCGCAGCGCCGCGAGGTCGTCTTCGATGGACGCACCAGCGCCGAGCGGCGCAGGGACCAGGAACTCCGGCCAGTTCGGCCGGTCGCTCACCAGCAGCGGCCAGACGAACGACAGGTCGAGCGGATCGGCGGCGAGCTCGTCCACCGCCCACCGCAGCCAGCGGAGATTGATCGCCGACCGATCGCGATCGCCCAGCTGTTGCAGGCATGACACCGTCTCGGACAACGGCGAGATCGCGAACCGGGTCGCCGCCAGTTCGGCCACACCGAGCTCGACCGTCAACGCCACCGCTCGAGTATGTAGCACTGAGCTAAATGCTGTCGGGTGCGCGGCTCGCGCCGGATGATCTCTGCATGACACGAACCGACGCCGCACCGCGTCTGTCCGCGGCTTATTGGCGGCTCTGGTGGGCCACGGGTATCGACAACATCGGCAACGGGGCCTTCGCCGCGGCCGTCCCCTTGCTGGCCGTCACGATCACCCGCGACCCCCGGCTCGTGTCCGTCGTGTCCGCGGCGACCTATCTGCCGTGGCTGCTGCTGTCGCTGCCCGCCGGAGCGCTCGTCGACCGGAGTGACCACGTCAACCTCCTCTGGCGCTCGCAGGCGATCCAGGCCTTGCTCGTCGGCGCCGTCGCGATCCTCGCCGCGTTCGGCCGGATCACCGTGCCGGTGCTCGCGATCATGGCCTTCGGGCTGGGGGCGTGCGCGGTCGTCTTCGGCAACGCGGCCCAGGCGATCCTGCCGGACATCGTCGAGAAGCCGTTGCTGCACAAGGCGAACGGCAACCAGCAGACGATCACGACGATCGGCCTGCAGTTCGCCGGACCGCCGCTTGGCAGCCTGGCCTTCGCCCTCGCCGTCGCGTGGCCGTTCGGGCTGGACGCCGCCTCGTTCGTCCTGTCCGCCGCACTGCTGGCGACGCTGCCCCGACGACGGCGTATCCCTCACGCGTACCCGCCGTTGCGCACGGCGATCGCGGACGGCCTGCGCTGGCTGACCCGCCACCGGCTGCTGCGCACCCTCGCCGTCCTGCTCGGCGTCAACACGTTCTGCGGTCAGCTCGCGACCGTGACACTCGTCCTGCTGGCCACCCAGACCCTGCGCCTCGACACCCGGGAGTACGGCCTCCTGCTGGCCGGAGCCGCCGTCGGGAGCCTGCTCGGCGGACTGGTCAACGCCCGTCTCGTCGCGAGGATCGGCGCGCTTCCCGCACTGCTCACCGCGCTCGCCACGAACGTCGTCGTCTTCGTCGGGATCGGGCTGAGCCCGGACGCGATCGTGCTGGGAGCCCTGCTGGCCGTCAACGGCTTCGTCACCACGCTCTGGAACATCGTGACCGTCAGCCTGCGCCAGCAGATCGTGCCCGCCGAACTGCTCGGCCGGGTCAACAGCGTATACAAGCTGCTCGGCTGGGGACTGATCCCCCTCGGGGCACTGACCGGCGGCCTGGTGGCCCACACGTTCGGGTTGCGCGCGCCGTACCCACTGGCCGGCGCGCTGCGCGGGATGGCGCTGCTGGTCGCGATGCCGGTGCTGATCCGCGCCCTGCGAGCCACGGGGCCGCCGCATAACGACGTCCTGCATCAAGTAATCGGCACAGAGTAATCAGCACGGAGCCGCAACTAGCTCCTGGCGATCCGCACGCGGCGGCTGTCGTTGTCCGAGAGGAACGCTGCCGTCACCTCCCCCTCGTCGGCGACAGAGGTCTGGTCCGCTCGGGAGAAGCCGTGCAGCGGGGTGACGGTCACGGTGCCCTCCTCGACTGTCCAGGTCGCGGCGACCCGGCCGTCGACCAGCACCACACGCTCACCGGCGACCGAAAGGCCACGGTCGGCGTCGTCGATGATCCGGCTGCGATCGTGATAACCGAGGATCGCGTTGTCGAACGCGGGCAGGAACCGCACCGGGGCGGGTGTGCCGGGGTCCGGGCGCGGCGCGTCGGGCAGGTCCAGCAGTTCCCGGCCTCGCTCGTCGCGGATCGCGGCCACCGCGGCGGGCAGCCCGGTGAGCCCGCACCAGGCGCGCAGGTCGCTTGAGGTCGCGGGGCCGAACGCGGCCAGATAACGCCGTAGCAGCGCCTGGCCCACCGGATCGGAGCCGTCCGGGGACGGCGGGTCGATCTCGCGACCCAGCCAGGAGGAAAGCGGGGTGTAACGCGCTCCCGCTTTCGCGCGCCACAGCCCGCGCGGCGGCAGCTGCACCACCGGTACCAGGGCAGCGACCAGCATTTCGCCCAGCGCCCGGGGTCCCGGCGCAGGCCGCCGCTCGCCGAGCGCCCTGGCGAGCTCGGTCATCGACCGCGGCTCCTCG
>NZ_JAYMZS010000024.1:18181-93834 GCF_035828755.1 Amycolatopsis sp. H20-H5
GCACCGCCCGGCCCGCCGCCGCGAGCTCGGCGACGTCCACCCCGTCGAGCTCGCGGCGGTAGGTGCCGAGTACCCGCTGCCGCAACATGGCCCCGTGCCGGGCCCGCCAGGCCAGCGCGTCACCGGCCGTGAGGAGATGCAGGGTGCGTCGCATGAGGTGCGTGCGCACCACGCTCCGCCCGAGCAGCAGGCCCGAGAGCACCGCCGGGTCGAACGCCCGCAGCCGCGACCACAGCCCGACGAACGGCTCCTGCGGTTCTGCGCTTGCAGCCCGCACAGGTGCGCGACGGCGTCGAGGACGGGCACGTCGGCACGGTCGAGTAGCGGCTGCCGGGCGAGCGTCGCGCGATTGAGCGCCCGGGTGTCGAGAACGCTCATTCGCGCGTCTTCGCAGTACGGTCGTTCCCTTCGATTCCGTGTGAGCTACAAACCGGTCAGGTCGCTTTCTGCCCGTCGAGCGTCTCGCGCAGGATGTCCGCGTGCCCGGCGTGCTGGGCGGTTTCGGCGATGACGTGCAGCAGTACTCCTCGCACGCTGCGCACGGCGCCCGGCTCGTGCCAGGGAGCCGACGGCAACAGGTGCGTCGCCGACAGGTCGGCAATGGCGGCGATGACCTCCTCGCTCCGGGCGGCAACCTGCTCGTACCGCTCGACGATCCCGGCCAGTGTCTCGCCGGGCAGCATCCGGAAATTGTTCTGATGGTCGATCGCCCACTGCGGGTACTCGCTCGCGGTACCGGCCGCGAAGTCGGCCCAGGTGACACCTTCGGGCAGGTCGTAGCTCATCGCCGACGGGCCGTCGACCGCGAAGCGGAGCCACCCTTCCTCGATGGACGCGACGTGCTTGATCAGCCCGCCCAGGCACAGCGCGCTGACGGTCGGGGTTTCGGCGAGCTGCTCGTCGGTGAGTCCGCGGACGGTGGTGGTCACTGACGATCGCGCGGCGGCGAGCGCGGCGAGCAGGTCGGTCCGCTCGGCGTCGAGAGTTGAGGTCACGGTGTTTCGTTCCTTCAGGTCGCTGTTGACTGGCATAGGACAAGACTCCCAGTAGAAGCGGACAGGATGTGGCCGCTTCTCGGGGCATGATGGAACCATGCCGAAAACTTCAGCGCGACTGCTGTCGTTGCTCTCACTGCTCCAGGCGCGCCGGGACTGGCCGGGGGCGCTGCTGGCCGACCGGCTGGACATCAGCCCGCGCACCGTGCGCCGTGACGTCGACCGCCTGCGCGAGCTCGGTTATCCCGTCCTCGCCTTCAAAGGACCGGAGGGCGGATACCGGCTCGACGCCGGCACCCAGCTGCCCCCGTTGCTGTTCGACGACGAGCAGGCCGTCGCGCTGGCCGTCGCACTCCAGATCGCGACCACTGCCGGCGCGGGCATCGAGGAGGCCGCGGTGCGCGCGTTGCACACCGTCCGGCAGGTCATGCCCGCACGGCTGCGCCACCGCATCGACGCCATCGGGGTCACCGCCGTCGAGCGGCCCACACTCCGGCCGGTCCCCAAGGTCGACAGCAGCGTGCTCATGGCACTCGGCGCGGCGGTCCACGCCCGCGAGGTGCTGCGCTTCGACTACTCCTCCGCCGCACCCGCGGGGAGTGCGCCGTCCCCGCCGCGCCGGGTGGAACCCCACCACGTCGTCACCTGGGGCGGGCGCTGGTACCTGGTCGCCTGGGACCTCGAGCGCGAGGACTGGCGCACCTTCCGTGCCGACCGGATCGCCCCGCGCACCCCCACCGGACCCCGCTTCGCCCCGCGTGAACTGCCCGGCGGCGACGTGGCCACCTTCGTGGCCGGCCGGTTCTGGAGCTCCGACGCCTCCGGCGAATGGCCGTGCCGCGGCGAGGTGATCCTCGACCTCCCCGCCGCCGCCGTGTCCCCCTACACCAGCGACGGACTCGTCGAGGAACTCGGCCCGGACCGCTGTCGGCTCATCCTGGGCTCGTGGTCATGGCCCGGCCTGGCCGCCACCCTCGGCAGGTTCGACGCCGACATCGAGGTCGTCGGCCCGGCCGAACTCAAGGACGCCTTCGCCCGACTGGCCCGCCGCTACGCCAACGCCGCGAACTAGCCGGTGGCTGCTCAGGTGCGGCCACAGCCGAACTCGCCGCGGTCACCCGGGGCGTGGTCAGTCCGGCAGTAGGTGCGACACGAGGGTGCGTGTCCATTCGGGGGTGAGGGGCTCGTCGGTGAAGACGGCCCGGTAGCAGAGGGGGGCGAGCACGGCGTCCGTGGTGCGTTCGAGGGTCGGGGGCTGCTCTCCCCTGGACCGTTGCCGTTCGAGGATGGCTTCGAGCTGGTGCTGGCGTTCTCCGCGGCACGCGGCCGCGCCTTGTTCTCCGTCGGTGCCGATGGTGGCGCGCACCAGGGCGAGGTTGTCCGGGTCTCAGAGGTCCCTGGCGAGGTCGGCCGCGTAGCGTTTCAGGTCCTCGCGGAGGGTCGACGGTGTCCGGCACCACGATGTCGCCGGAGAAGCGGCTGGTCGCGACGTCGGCGAGCAGGTCGCCGACGGAGCCCACGTCGAGCTCGCGGCGACACTCAAGAACGCGACGGGACTCGCGGTCAGCGCGGTCGGACAGATCGATGACCTGTCCCTGGTCGGCGAACTGGTGGCGAACGGCCAAGTGGACGCCGTGATGATAGGGCGCCCTCTCCTGCGCGACCCCTACTTCGCCTCCGCAAGCGCCCCGCGAACAAAGCCGCCTGGCCCCACCAATACCAACGCGCTCTGTGAGCCCAGGAGCCCGTGCCCCGGCCAGTAGCCCGTCATCGGCGCCGCCTACCTGCCCAAGGCGGCGCAGCGACTCCGAAACTGAGCGAGCGACTGCTCAAGGCGTTAGAGGACGTCTGGACACTGTCGTTGTGGCCCCACGCTGAAGCCTCGGGCGCCTGTCCTTCGAAGCCGCTTACCCTCCACAAAGGACGGTAAGTCTGCCCATTCGCCCGTTTCATACCGCCATGACCGTTTCGCGCGTGCCCTGAAGGCCACCATGACAGCGTTAAACGCCGTGAAGGCTCCCATCAGGGCACACGGCAAACCTGGGGTCGCGACCGAAGGGGACTTTCCCTCGACTCAACCTTGCAAAAGTCCCCTTCACCAGAACAGACCGCGTGCCAGTCTCCGTTCTCATTCGAGACGTGCCGGGATGCTTGCTCGGCTTCCCGGTGATGAATCCATCGTCACAGAGGTAGCGGCCAGTTTGTGGCCGCTACCTACGAGTGATCGAACCTCGTCGGCGGACTTGTTGGACGAGGGAAGCGCCGCGAAGTCGTAGAGGAGCCCGCTGACGACGCGTACCTCACTCGTGGTCTGCCCCGGCCGCGGCTGGTGACTCTCCATCAGATGAGTCACCGGCAGGAACGTTCACCACCGGATTGGCAGCCCTGGAATCCTCGGGTTTGACGGCATGATCAACGAGCAGCGTCGCGAGGAGCTGGTCGCGCAGTCGGCCCGGTGCTTCGTCGGTCGCGCTCAGTACCACCTCGTGCACCGTGCTCAGCGTGGTCGCCAGGTCGTCGGCGCGGCGCTGGAGGTGCACGGCGTTGAGCGCGGCCGCCGACAGTTGTCCTTCTTGACGGGCGAGGTCGGCGCGCTGCGCGGAGATGCTTTCGCGCTGCGCTGCTTCGCTGGCCTGGTGTTGTTCGAGCAGTGCTCGATACTGATCGTCGGCGCCGCGCAGTCGTTTTTTGACCTCGCCCAGTTCGGCGCCGAGGTGCGTGTTCTGTCCTGTCAGGGCGCGTTCCAGCTCGCCGCTGTGCTTACGCAGATCGCTCAGTGTGGTCCGTTCGGCGTCGCGTTCAGCGGTACGGACCGCCAGTTCCTCGGCACAGGTGGCCAGATCCGCGGTGAGAGAGCTGACCTTGGCACGTTCGGCTGTCCACTCGGCGGCTGATTTCTCGGCTTGCCGGCTGATCGCGGCAGCGGCGGCTTCGGCGCGGGCCTGCGCGAGTTCAGCTTCGGCACACTGTAAAACCGCGTTGGCCGTACTGACCTCGGCCAGCTCCTTGGCCTGCTCTGCCTGGCGAGCCTGCTCGTCGGCCTCGTGCCGGGCCTGTTCAGCCGCGCTCGCGCGGGCTTCGGATGCCTCCCGGCCCTGATCGGCGTCGGTGGCACGCCGCTCAGCAGTCTCGGCCTGTGCGACCGCGAGAGCGATGTCCTTCTGCAGTTGTCCGGTGATCGTGTCGAGCGCATTGCTCAGCGTTTGCAGCGGTTCGGTCACGCCTGAGGCGGCACGGGCGAAAGCCTCGCCCGCATCCTCAAGAGCGGTCGGCACCTCTGTGTCACCAAGTGCTTCACGCAGGGCCTGCTCGGCGGCGGCGAGCTGCTTGCAGGTTTTACCGCCGGGCCAGACCCGATCCGGGCAGAACTCGTAGGGGCGTCCTCCGCGCGGTCCGGGCGGCGGCAGTGGGGTCTGGCATCGACGGAACCCGCACAGGGCCGTTCCAGCAAAAAAATCGGACATTCCCGTAGTCTAGTTGATGGTTAATAAACCATCAACCTAGGTTATGGATACTGTATCTGTAACCTAGGTTAGCTACAGAACACTCCTTTTGTTGCTAAGCTCAGCGCAGGACGAATCGGCGACAACAAGTAACTGGTTTGGTGACTTTGAGTAGCATTTCGCGGTCGATCGAAGCGTGGACCGGCGGCTCGGAAACTGGGGGGCACCTCTCGACGGAGGTCGACCTCTGGCCGGGCGTCCGCGATCCCGCGCAACTGCTGGCGGCCATCGCCGACTGGCTGATCGGGTACGCCAACCACGCCACCCGCCGCACCTACGCCGAAGGTCTCGGCCTGCCCGTTTCCGCGAGTGACCTCGACACCTGGACCCGCACCGGCACCCCGGCAACGGGCTGGGACGAAGCGCTCCACGCCTATTCGGCCGCGCTCAGGATCGGGACAGGTCCAGCTCCGGCCCGCACCGCTCCCCCACCGGCACCTCGCGGCCGGTTGCGGACACTGCACTGGTTCCGCTGGTGTGTCGCCACCGCTGTCGATCCACTCGCCGCCACCTCGACGGACGTCAAGACCTGGCTCGACGAACTGACCACCACGGGTGCCGCTCCGGCCACTCGCGACCGGATGCTCGCCACCGTCAAAGCGCTCTACGCCTACCTGGCGTCGGTGAAACTCGCCACCGGCAACCCCGCTGCCCTCGATCGTCGACGGCTCGGCCTGGCGGTCGGCGCCACCAGCACCTCGACGACTGTCACCCTCACCGCGAACCAGGTCCACGCGCTCTACACGGCGGCGGGCGCGGCCCGGCGGGGCGCGAGCCCGCTCGACACCAGCCGCGCCATGGCCGTGGTCGCCCTGTTCACCCTCGGGCTGCGTGTCAGCGAACTCTGCGGGCTCGACCGCACCGATTCGCACGTCACCCGGGGCCGCCGCGCCCTGCGCGTGCTGGGCAAGGGCGGCAAGACGCGCATCGTCTACCTCAGCGCCCCCGCCGAGTCGGCGCTCATGGCGTACCTCGTCAAACGCGACGAGGCGGCCGCGTCGAGGACGACGTCGATCGCCCGGCGACCGGCGAACCCCCTCGCCGCGGGCCCGGTCCCGCTGCTCGTCACGCGGACGGGCAACCGCTACCAGCGGCAGGCGATCTGGCAGCTCCTCCGTCGTCTCACCGCGGCGGCCGGACCGGCCCTCGCGGACATCGTCGACGCGATGCATCCGCACGCCTTGCGTCACTTCTACGTCACCTCGGCGGTCGAGGCAGGCGCACAGCTGGTCCACGTCCAGGCGGATGTCGGCCACGCCAGCATCGACACCACCCAGCAGACGTACGACCACGCCGCCCGTGACCCGTCGCGCAGCGCGGTCGACCTCGTCGCCGCCACCTGGTACACCGGCGTTGAAACCGGTCTATGACGCGGAGGTCTCGCCTGGTGCGGGAAGGCCGATGAGGTCGAGCGATACCGTCCACAGCTGCCGGGCCGCGCCGGGGTCGAGCGCCCATTCCTTGACACCATGGCTGTTGTCGAACAGCGTCGCGTCGTTGCCCACGGTGTGGGCCTGGCGTCCGTCATCGAGGTAGTGGCCGCCGGTCCGGGCGAACTCGGGGGCGACCGCCGCGACGAGGGTGGTGGCGGCGCCCTGCTGGACGGTCTTGTAGACGAAGGCTCCAGCCGCCTCGGCCGCGGCCAAATAGTCCTTTTGCCTGGGGGTGAAGTCTCTTTGCAGCCCGGTGGAGACGCCCCCGGGGTTGACCGTGTTCGCGACGATGCCGTCGGCCGCCCACTGGCGGGTGGCTTCGACCGCGAACAGCGAGTTGGCGGTCTTGGACTGCGAGTACGCGGCCTGAGGATCGTATTCGCGCCGCTCGAAATGAATGTCGTCGAACACAACCGGCGACCTCATGTGTGCCGTGGAGCTCAGCGAGACGACCCGGGCCCCGCCCCGTTCGCGGGCTCCCGCGGCGAGGGCTTCACGCAGTCCGAGCGTCAGGGCGAAGTGGCCGAGATGGTTTGTGGCGAATTGAAGTTCCCAGCCTTCCGGGGTTCGGGCCAGGTCGCTGACGATGACGCCCGCGTTGTTGATCAGGATGTGCAGTGGGCCGGTCCACCGACCGGTGAACTCGGCGATGGAGGACCTGTCAACCAGATCCAGCGCGCCGACGTGAACGTGGCCGCCGCCGGTCGACTCCGCGATGTCCTCGGCTGTCTTCTCACCCGCGCTGACGTTGCGGACCGCAAGGGTGACCTCGGCACCGGCACGCGCGAGAGAGCGGGCCGTCTCCACACCGATCCCCGACGACGCGCCGGTGACGATGGCGCGGACACCAGTGAGGTCCAGCCCCGCCACGACGTCGTCAGCAGTGCTGCTCGCGTCGAATCGGGTGGTGATCCGTCGATGAGGTGCTGACATGAAGCCCTCCTAGGGACAAAGGTTCGCTGTGAACCAACTATACTCAATCAGCATACGTTGTCTAGTTGGTTCGGTCGATGGTAGACTAACGGGCATGACCGACCTGGAGTCCTCCGTCGCCGAAGAGGCCCAGAGTGAGAGCGGCCGCCGGGAGCACGTCCTGGGGGCCGCTCTCGAGACTTTCGCCCGCTACGGGTACAAGAAGGCGTCAATGGAGGACGTCGCACGGGCCGCGGACATCTCTCGTCCGGGCCTGTACTTCCTGTTCACCTCGAAGCAGAACCTGTTCCGCGCGGCCGTCACCCACGCCCTCGACAGCGATGTCGATGCCGCGAAACGGTGTTTGTCGGACGCTGGGCGCCCGCTTCGCGATCGGTTGATCGAAGCGTTCGACCTGTGGACCGGGCGTTACGTCGGCCCCATGGCGAAAGAGGTCTCCGGCTTGATCGAGACCAGTCCGGAGCTGCTGGGCCCGCTTGTCCTCGAATACCCGCGGCGTTTTCTCGAGATGGTCACCGCTGCCATTGCGGCCGATCTGCCTCCGGGGCGGGTGGGGATGGCAGCGGACATGGCCAGGACGTTGGTGAGTACTGCCCGCGGTATCAAACACGAAGCGGCCGCACGAGAAGAGTTTGTCGCGCGAATGACCATCGGCGTCGACCTTTTCCTGCCAGCCGTTGATCACGGCAAGCGGCACGCCTGACCTCGATTCGTCAGGTCCGTCACCGCGGTGCGGCGGAAATGCAATCCGCCGCATTTTTTCCGAAACCGTGCGCGGCGAGCGCGAACAGGACGCCGCCCAGGACGAACCAGGGGTTCCACAGCACGAGTGTCCAGAACCTCTGTGCCGAGCCGACCGAGACGTCGATCCCCGGCGCGTCGGCGAGGATGAGCACCTCGATACCGATCCCGCGGAGCAACAGCAGCGCGCCGACGCCGTAGCCCAGCAGCGTCAGCAGCCGCCGGCGAAGGCCACTGACGCTGCGACGGGTCAAGCCGAACGCGGCCAGCGCGCCGATCAGGCAGAGACAGCCGACTCCCCAGAGCCCGCCCGCCACGAACCAGCCGGGTCGCTCGGCCGCGAGCTGCTGCCCGGCCGAAATGTCGAGCCCGGCTTCGCCGCCGAGCGCCCAAAAGAAATGTACGCTCGCGAAAACAACGGCCCAGCCGACGGCCGGATATCCCCAGTGAAATGACCGGAACACGCGCGACAATCCACCATCCCCCAGTGCTGACCGCCCTCGACGATCACCTTTCGATCCAGGATGGCACCGGACCCCATACTGGTCAAACAACGCCGCCGGGCACGCCCGGATACATCCGCTACGGCTGGGTTCCCGCGGTGATCAGGACGCAGACGGGCCAGGACACGATGTCAGGCGTAGGCCTTCTTCAGGACGACGGCGACCTCGATGGCCTGGCCCGAGCCGAAGCTGGGGGCGATCGTGCTGAGCGCTTCCCAGCCCTCGCGGCCAAGGTCGTTGAGGTCCAGTTCGATCTGGTTGTAGTCGAAGCCCTTCATGCGGAGCTTGTAGGTGAGCACCTTGTACTCCCACTGCGTGGCCATGTGCCGGTTTCCCTTCGGTTGGTCCTGCGGGTTGTGTCAGCTCGTGCCGGCGAGCGCGACGAAGATCAGGTTGGTCACCACGTTGTTGACGATGTGGACGACGACGCCTGGCCAGACCGATCCGCTGCGGCGTCGTAGTTCGGCGTTGATGAGTCCGATGACGAAAGCGATGGGCAGGATGGTGTTGATGCCATGGGCGAAGGCGAAGATCGCGGCACTGCCCACGACCGCGACCACCGCGCCGTAACGCATCAGCGCGGTGGTGAGAAGGCCGCGGAAGAGCAGCTCCTCGCCGATCGGGGTGGCGACGGCGATGAGCACCATCGACAGAGCCAGGGCGAGCGGCCCGGCGGTGGCGGCCGAGTTGTATCCGTCCTGAGGGTTCGCGGTGATTCCGGTGATCGCGACGAAGGCCACCGCCACCAGGCGGCTGAGCACGACGGCCAGCACCCCGGCGCCGAGCCCGACGAGCAACCAGCGCCAGGACACCCGGCCCGCACCGAGGGCACTCCAGGAACGGATCCGCAGCGCCACGGCCACCGCGAACGCGCCCAGCGCGGCGACGGCGGACAGCGCCCCTTCGATCAGGCCGAGCGTCGCCGGAGCGAGATCGAGCCCCTCGATCAGCGCGACGACCAGAAACACGATGACCACGTAGACGACGGCGGCGACAACGATCTCGGTCCAGCCAGGGCGCACGCGACCCTCGGGTGCGGGCCGGGTCTTTGCCGTCTCCTGCTGGTCGTCGTGGGAAGTACGAGACATGGTGACGAGGCTCCTGGATTCCGATGGGTTCGGGATCGGCGAGGTCGTTGAGGACCTCGCCGCTGACGGGTCTCAGCGACGTGGTTCCCACTGGAAGAACCGCCGGGCCAGCAACCCGAGGACGGCGGTCCACACCACCAGCGAGAGCAGGGCGGGCAGCGCCGCGGGGAACCCGCCCGCGCCGGCTTCCCACGCCCCGCCGTGGAACGCGAGCGCGGCGAGCCTGCCCAGCCCGGCGCCGGGGATCGCCGTGAGCGCCTGGGCCAGCGTCCCGGAATCGAGGATCGGCAGCACGGCACCGGAAGCCATGGCGAGGAAGGCGAGCGGCAGCGTCGTGAGCTGGGCGCGTTCCGGCGAGCTGCTCATCGGCGTCGTCGCCAGTGCGGCCGCGAGGTACATCGCGAATCCCAGTACGACCGCGAGCACGAGCAGGGCCGGGTCCGCGGGCACCGGGGCACCACGGACCACATCCACGAGCGCCAGTACGACGAGCTGTCCCCACGCGAGAGCGACCGGCGGCGCGACCATGCCCCCCAGCAGCACCGAGTCCCGCGTGTCGCTGGTGCGCATGCGCTTCAGCACGAGCGCGTGCCTGCGAGCGACCACGACCGAGGTCGTCGTGGTGTAGACGCCGTAGGCGAGGGTCAACGTCAGCTGCAGGCCCACGACGATCGCCCACGTGGTGGCATTCTGGGGGCGCACCAGGAACGTGACGAAGGCGCCGAGCAGGACTGGCAGCGCGACACCGGTGAACCCGGCCGTCCGGTTGCGCCACAACACTTTGGTTTCCGCCGCTGCGATGGCGGTGAACGCAGCGCTCACAACGATACCTCCGTCTCGGTTTTGTGGTGCTCGTCCTGGTTTGTCTCGCTGTCGCTCTCCCGCACAGCGTGGTAAACCGCCTCCAGCGACGCGGGCGCGGCGCGGAGCCCCTCCAAGGTCACGGAGTGCCGCTCAGCCCAATTGAGCAGCAGCGTGAGGTCCTGCTGGAGGTGATCCGTCGCCCCGGTGACCGTGGTGTCGGGCCCGTCGCGCCCGAGCACCAGCTCGCCGGAGATCTCCGGCGGTGGCGCGGGGGGCGGGCCCACGATCCGCGCGTCGAATCGCGCTGGTTGGCTCGCGGTGATCTCCGCGAGCGTGCCCGTGGCGGCGATCCTGCCCCCGTGCATGATCGCGACGCGGTCGGCGAGCGCCTCCGCCTCCTCCAGATAGTGCGTGGTCAGCACGACGGTGCGGCCCGCCTCGGCCAGCTCGCCGATCGCGTCCCACGCACGTCTGCGCGACTCGGGGTCGAGCCCGGTCGTCGGCTCGTCCAGGATCACCAGCTTCGGCGTGCCCCACACCGCCAGCGCGAGGTCGAGCCTGCGGCGTTCCCCGCCGGAGAGCTTCGCGACGGCGACGTCGCGCCTGCTGCCCAAATCGAACCGGGCCAGCAGCCGCTCCGGGTCGTCGGGGCGCGACACGAGCCGCTGCCACAGCAGCAGCGTCTCGACCGTGGTCAGCTCCCCGACGAAGCCGCCCTCCTGCATCATGACGCCAAGCTGGCTGCGCAGTTTCGCCGACTGGGTGGCCGGGTCGATGCCGAGCACCCGCACGGTTCCCCCGGCGGGGCGGTGGAAGCCGCTGAGGACTTCGAGCGTGGTCGTCTTGCCCGCGCCGTTGGTGCCCAGCAACGCGAAGACCTCCCCGGCCCGCACCGTCAGGTCGATGCCGCGCACCGCGTCGAAGTCGCCGTACCGGCAGCGCAGGCCGCTGACTTCGACGGCGTCGCCGTCTTCCGGCGGCGGGAGGTTCGCGGTGGCGTGGCGCCGCGACGCTGGGGTTACTTGAGTCATGGCGGTGATTGTCGGCGGCGTCAGCCGCGGGTCGGTAGTCCTCACCGTCATCGGTTCCGATGACACGTGTCATCGGCCTGACCGGGTAGCTTGACCCTCGTGAGCGAAGATCGACAGATGATCGAGGCGGAGCGACCGGTACGGATGGCACGGCGCTACGCCCTGTGCGCCTTCGCCGCGACCGCCGCGTTCCTGTCGATGATCCCGGTGGCCGCGATGCTGTTCTCCTGGCCGGGCTGGGGGTTCGGCGCCCCGCTGCTCGCGTTGCTGTGCGCCGCCCTCGCCCTGCACTGCCTGCGCTTCCGCGAGTACCTGCGGCGGCCGGGTTCCCAGGTGTCGGCGCCCGCCATGGTCATGGCCGTTTCCGTGGGGTTCTCGCTCTGCGTGGTGGGGCAGGCGAGTGCGTGGACCGGCTGGGCGTGGGCGATCGTTCCGGCGCTGCTGCTCGGCGACGTCGTGGGCGGTAGATCCAAACGTGCGATCACGGTGTGGGTGACCGGCGCGACGCTGCTCGTGTTCGGCTCGGACCTGCTCGTCGCGCCGCGGATCGCGGGGGTACCGGGCTGGATCGGCCCCTCGATCGCGGCCTTCTACATCTCGACCACGTGGGCCAGCAACCTCGAACGGAACTGGTGGCTGGGTTCGCTCGTGAAGGTCGACGAGTCGCGACGGATCGCCGCGGAGCTCGCCATGACGCGGGAGCGGCTGCGCCTCGCCGACGACCTGCACGACATTCTCGGCCACGCGCTGGAGGTGGTGGCCTTCAAGAGCGAGCTGGCCGCGCGGACGGTGCCGTCCGGTGTGGACGGTGCGGACCGAGCCCGCCGGGAGATGACGGACGCGGCACGGGTGGCGCGCGAAGCCATGAACGAGGTGCGTTCGCTAGCCGCGGACCGGAGGCCGACCGACCTCGCGAGTGAGCTCGCCGGTGCGCGCGCCGTGCTGGACTCCGCGCGGGTACGCCTGGAAGTGCACGGCGACCCCGCGCTGGTCGTGCAACCGCTGCAGGACGTGCTGGGCAGGGTGTTGCGCGAGGCGATGACAAACCTGCTGCGCCATTCCGACGCCACCCACTGCACGATCACCCTGGGGCAGAACGGCGGGCAGCGGCCGGTGGCGACCCTGCGCGTGGACGACGACGGCACCGGCTCCGCGCCGTCTCCGGAGGGCTCGCCCTCGGGCAGCGGCCTGCGCAGCATCGAAAGAAAGCTGGCGCCGTACGCGGGAACGCTGTCGGCCGGTCGCCGCGAGGTCGGCGGCTTCTCGTTGTGTGTGACCGTTCCGGTGCCGCGGCCGGGCACCGTGCCCGAGGCAGCGGTGGTCCCCGCATGATCCGGCTGGTGCTCGTGGAAGACGAGCAGCTCACGCGCGAGGCAGTCGGGGCGCTGCTCGGTCTCGAGGGCGACCTCGAAGTGGTCGGCGAAGCCGCGAGCGGCGAGGAGGCACTGGCGACGGTGCGGGCGCAGCGGCCGGACGTGGTCGTGCTCGACGTCGACCTGCCAGGAATGGACGGTGCCGAGATCGCCGAGCGGATCGCCGCGGAATGGCCGGGAATCCGCTGTGTGATGCTGACCAGACACGCGCGTCCTGGCGTGCTGCGCAGGGCACTCTCGGTCGGTGCAGCCGGTTTCGTCGCGAAGAGCGCTCCCGCGGCACTTCTCGCGACGGCGATCCGGCGGGTGCACGCGGGCGGCCGCTACGTCGACGCCGAGCTCGCGATGACCGCGCTGAACACGGAGGGCTGCCCGCTCACCGACCGGGAACTCGAGGTGCTGCGGCAGGTGCGCGACGCGCGCACCGCGTCCGACATCGCGGACCTGGTGCATCTCTCGGCGGGCACCGTGCGCAACTATCTGTCCTCCGCCATGCGCAAGCTCGGCGCGAACACCAGATCCGAGGCGGTCCGCCGGGCCCGCGACAACGGCTGGCTCTGACCGTCAGCCCCGGCGCGCCTGTGTCGCGCTCACGACCACCCCGTTGACACGGGCGAGCCAGCTCCCGCAGACGCAGCGCAGGTAGTCGAGCGTGCCGTGGGCGACCGAGTGCGGCACGGCAGCGGTGCGGGTGAGTTCGGCCAGCGGGCAGCCGCAGCGCGGGCATCGAGTCTGTTCCATGAGCCGAGTGTGCTGTAATGGTCTAGTGCACTTCAACCCTTACGGAGGCTCCGCGGCCCAGGTGGCGGCCGAGCTCGCCAACCTGACGAGCGACGACCCGGTCGCGATGGCCGCCATGATGCATGGCCACGGCATGACACTGCACCGGCTCGACCAGCACGAGGCGGCGGCAATCGCCGCCTGGGGGCTGCGGCTGCGCGAGGTCTTCGCCGCGCCCGCCGCGGACGGCCAGGCCGACCTGCTCAACAGGCTGCTGTCCGATTCGGCCTGCCGCCCGTACATCTCCCGCCACGACGGCCGGGTCGCGCACCTGCACTACGCCAGCGAGCACGCGGACCCGGTCAGCCGCGTCCGCGCCTACACCGCGGGCGGGCTCGCCCATCTGGTCTGCGACGAACCCGGCCGCCTCGGCGCCTGCGGCCGCGAAGGCTGCGGGATCGTTTACGTGGACGTGTCCCGCAACGGCAAACGCCGCTACTGCTCGACCCGGTGCGCGACGCGGGTCCACGTCGCCGAGCACCGCGACCGGGCGCGTCAAGCGGGCTGAGGCCACCTCAGAGGGCGTCCGGAAACTGATGTCATGTCGTCCAGTTTGGCGCCTGGGGCCGCGTGACTGACGGGGACTTTCACGCGGTCTGTTCTGGTGAAGGGGACTTTTGCAAGGTTGAGTCGAGGGTAAGTCCCCTTCAGTCGCGACCCCAGGTTTGCCGTGTGCCCTGATGGGAGCCTTCACGGCGTTTAACGCTGTCATGGTGGCCTTCAGGGGCACACATGAAACAGTCATGGCGGTACGAAACGGGCGAATGGGTAGACTTACCGTCCTTTGTGGAGGGTAAGCGGCTTCGAAGGACAGGTGCTCGAGGCTTCGAGCGGCGGCTGCTGCGACAGTTCTCAGACGCCACCTAATAGAGTGCTGAAAATGAGCAACCGCTTAGTCAGCCTCGGCGACTCGTTCACCGAGGGCGTCGGTGACGACGACGCGTCCTGCCGCAACGGCGTCCGCGGCTGGGCCGACCGGACCGCCGAGCAGCTGGCCGCACAGGATCCCGCCTTCCGCTACGCCAACCTCGCCATCCGCGGCAAACTGCTGGGCCAGGTCCTCGACGAGCAGCTCGAACCAGCCCTGGACCTGCGCCCGGACCTCGTGACGTTGTACGCGGGCGGCAACGACCTGATGCGGCCGAAGGTCGACATCGACGCGCTGACCGACCGGTACGAGCAGGCGGTCGCGCGGCTGACCGGCACCGGCGCGCAGGTCCTGCTCTTCACCGGCGTCGACGGGGTGGAGGACGCGCTGTTCCGCCGGATCCGCGGCCGGGTGGCGATTTACAACGAGCTCGTCCGCGGGATCGCGGCCCGCCAGGGCACGCTTCTGGTGGACCTCTGGTCGATGCGGCAGCTGCGGGACCGCCGGATGTGGGCCCCGGACCGGCTGCACCTCAACGCGCTCGGCCACACCGAGGTCGCGATCGCCGTCCTCGGGGCGCTCGGTGTCCCCCACAAACTGGAGGCGACCGTGCTCGGCCCACGGGAGCGGCTCGACGCTCGTGAGCAGCGGGCCGAGAACCTGCAATGGGGCCGGGAACACGCTGTCCCCTGGGTCAAGCGGCGGCTGCGCGGCGAGTCCTCCGGCGACACCCTCACCGCGAAACGACCGGCACTCGAGCCGGTGGAGCAGCACCGGACCTGACTACGCACGGCAGGCCCGGGATCGCTGTCACTCTGCCCGTCATGAGCAGATCCGGTAGCCGAGCGCACAGAGCTTGTCGGCGAACCGGACATCATCGGTCCTTCCGGGTGACAATCGGCCGGACGGATACCCGCGACGGCGTCGAGAATGACGTTCCTCGTAACGGGGGCCTCCAGCGGCATCGGCCGGGCAGTCGCCGTCAGGCTTGCTGGAGGCCGGGGCCGGAGCGCGTCGCCGCGCTCGTCGAGGAAGCGCTCACCTCAAACCGTCCCCGGACGCGCGACCTCGTCGGTGCCGACGCACGCACGGCTGTCGCGCTGAAGCGAGCTCTGTCGGCCCGAACCACAGACGCGCTGCTGACCAAGACCGTGGGCCTGCCGCGGCGTGCGTCGGATTGACGCTGAACCACTTCCGGTCGCCGAGCAGGCCGACCTCCTGGAGTCGGCTATTCCGCGAGAGAGCGGCCGGGCGGGCGTAGCGCGTCGAACATGATCTCGATGGTGCGGGCCCGGCGGACCGGGTCGTCGCCCACGTGCTCGGCGCCCTTCGCCATGCCGATGATGACCGGGATCAGCTCCTCGGCCGAGAGATCCTTGCGCGCCGCACCGGCGTCCTGCGCCCGGCCGAGCAGGACGCCGAGGGAGCCGATGAGCCGCTCGCCGATCACCGAACCGGAGGTGGGGACCGCGATCCCGGCCGCCGAGAGCGCTTCGAGGTAGGCGTTCTTCGCGCCCGCCATCTCGATCCAGCCCGCCAGGAAGCCGAAGAAGGCGTCGCCGGGGTCCGGGGAGTTCGCCGCGACCACGGCGTCGGCCTCGTCGGCGAAACGGAGCAGCCTGGCGAAGAGCACGGCCTTCAGGAGCTCTTCCTTGGTCGGGAAGTGCCGGAACACCGTCCCCACACCGACGCCCGCCGCGCGCGCGACCTCCTCGGTCGGGGCGCCGGTCCCCCGCGCCGCGAACACGCTCTCCGCCGCCTCGAGCACCCGCGCCCGATTGCGGCGAGCGTCCGCACGCAGGGGTTTCGACTCCGTCACAACGACTGATCGTAGCCGCCGATCAGTCCTCAAGTGCGTCCAGCAGCCGTTCGAGCATCCGTTGCGCGTGCGAGCGCCAGCCGCCGCCCATGATCCGGCGGGAGATCTGCTGGAATTCGTCCTCGGGGTCGAAGCCCTCGTGGCTCAGCAGCAGCCGGGTGCCGCGGCCTTCGGCCACCAGCCGCCAGGTGACCGTCCACACCGGACCCCAGCTGATGCTGAGCAGCTCCTCCTGGTCGGCCACCAGCACCTCGCACGGCACCGGCCCGCCGGCGAACCCGGCCGCGGGCACAGGCCGGGCGAGCAGCTCGAACCGGTGCCCCACCACGGGTTTGATGTCGTTGGGCATGCCGAGCCAGCGTTCGAGCAGGTCCGGTTCGGTCAGCGCCCGCCACACCTTCCGCGGCGGATGAGCCAGGAACTGGTCCACGTGGATCGACGTGGCGTCGTCCGCCCGCTCCGTCACAGGTCCTCCTCGTCCAGCAGGTCGCGCAGACTGGCGAGCTTCGTACGCCAGAACCGCTCGTACGGGGTCAGCCAGTCGGACACCTCGCGCAGCGGGTCCGCGTCGAGGGAGTACAACCGGTGACGGCCCTCCCTACGCTCGCTGACCAGCCCGGCCTCCCGCAACACCCGAAGGTGTTCGGACAGGCTCGGCCGGCGCATGGCGAAGTGCTCCGCCAGGTCCCCCACCGCCATCGGGCCGTCGAGCAGGAGTTTGAGCACCTCGCGCCGGGCCGGGCTGGCCAGCGCCGCGAACACGTCGTCGTTGACGGGCACTAGCGCGGCCAGTTCCCGTATTCCGACGGCTCGAGCAGCCCGATGCCGTTGCCGTCGGGGTCCTTGATCGAGGCGGTCCGCCCCCATGGCAGCTCCTGCGGGTCCTCGACCGCCACCCCGGCCGCGCGCAGCGCTTCGACGTCGGCGTCCACGTCGGTGGTGTGCAGCTGGAAGCTCAGCGGGCCGCCGAAGGACAAGCCGTCGACCTCGTAATCGGTCAGCACGAGCCCGGTCGAGGCACCCTTCGGGCTGACCATGACGAAGCGGCCGTGCGGGCCGGGGACGTCGACCAGCAGGTCGAACCCGAGCTTGTCGACGTAGAAGTCGCGCGCTTTGGCATGGTCGGCGACGGGCACGGTGAGGTACTGAAGATGGCTGATATTCATGCCATCGACAATAGGTAGGATATCTCCTACGTGTCAACCGGGCAGTGCTGGGCACGAAGAAAGGGGCGTCCGGTGCGTGGTCGCACCGAACGCCCCTTCGGCCTGCGGATCAGCGGCGCGGGCCACCGAACGGACCCTGCTGCGGGAACGGGCCACTGCCAGGCCCGCCCGCGGGACCGGTGGGGCCGGGCTGCGCGGGCGGCGGGCCCTGGTACTGACTGCCAGGGGGCGGGCTCTGCGGCTGGGGCAGCGAGGAGGCGGGCGGGATCTGCTGCGGCGCTTCCGGCTCGTTGTCCACAAGGGACCCCCCGACCGGGGCGTCGTTTCCGGTGTCGTTTCCGCCACGCGGGCCGGACAGGGACGGCGGCACCAGCGGGTGCGGAGTGGCGCCGAGCGGACCCGCGACCTCCTTGCGTGCCACGGCTTCCGCGGCGGCGACCGCTTCGGCGACCTTCGGGTCACCCGAGACGTCGAACCAATCCGACACCTCGTCGTCCTCAAGGTCGGGCTTCTCGGCGTCATCGTAGGGCGCCGGCTCGTAGCGGAAGACGCCGTCGTCACCCGGCGCGCCCAGCGTGCGGGCGAAGCCTTCGAGCGCCTTGCCGTAGTCGCTCGGGATCATCCAGACCTTGTTCGCGTCGCCCTGTGCGAGCTGCGGGAGCGTCTGCAGGTACTGGTAGGCCAGCACCTCCGGCGTCGGACGCCCGGCCTTGATCGCCGCGAACACCTTCTCGATCGCCTTCGCCTGCCCCTGCGCCTGCAGGTAGCGAGCGGCACGTTCACCCTTGGCGCGCAGGATGCGCGACTGGCGCTCGGCCTCGGCACCGAGGATCGCGGCCTGCTTGGCGCCTTCCGCGGAGAGGATCTGGCTCTGCTTCTGGCCTTCCGCCGTCTTGATGGCGGACTCGCGCTGACCTTCGGCGGTGAGGATCATCGCGCGCTTCTCACGGTCGGCGCGCATCTGCTTCTCCATCGAGTCCTGGATGGAGGGCGGCGGGTCGATCGCCTTCAGCTCGACGCGGGCGACGCGGATGCCCCAGCGGCCGGTGGCCTCGTCGAGCACGCCGCGCAGCTGGCTGTTGATCGAGTCACGCGAGGTGAGCGTCTGCTCGAGGCTCATGCCACCGACCACGTTTCGCAGCGTGGTGGTGGTCAGCTGCTCGACGCCGACGATGTAGTTCGAGATCTCGTACACGGCCGCGCGGGAGTCGGTCACCTGGAAGTACACGACCGTGTCGATCGACACGGTCAGGTTGTCCTCGGTGATCACCGGCTGCGGCGGGAACGAGACGACCTGCTCGCGCAGGTCGATGCGCGCGCGCACCTTGTCGATGAACGGCACCAGGAAGGTCAGGCCCGGCGAGGCCACGGTGCGGAACCGGCCCAGCCGCTCGATGACGGCCGACTGCGCCTGCGGAACGACCATGATCGCCTTCACGACCGTGACGATCACGAACAAGGCCAGCAGCACGACAACGACAATCGCTACCGTCGACGACAAGACTTTCCCCTTACCTCGTAGCTGTTTCCGGGTTCTCGGGCTGGTGTCACGGCACGGCCGACACGACGGCTGTCGCCCCGGAGATCTCGACCACCGTGACCGTGGTGCCGGGGCTGATCGGCTCGCCCTCGGAAAGGCAGCGTGCCGACCAGACGTCGCCGGCGAGCTTAACGCGGCCGCTGTCGACGTCCACAGTGGACAGCACCACGGCGCGCGCGCCGATCAGCGCGTCGGCGTTGGTCTTGATGTCGGGCCCGGACAGCAGCCGGCGTTTGAGCGCGGGCCGCACGAGCACGAGCATGCCCACCGAAGCGATCGCGAACACCGCGACGTCGATGAACGGGTTGCCACTCAGTGCCGCCGATCCAGCGCCGAACAGCGCCCCGGCGCCGATCATGATCAGCACGAAGTCGCCCGAGAGCACCTCGGCGATCATCAAGAGGATGCCGACGATCAACCAGATCAGTGCCGCTGTCATGCCTTCATGCTCTCAGATACCGCCGGTCCGCACCGAGGGAGTAAGCGGCCGTGACCTTGGCGTGACCTTGGACAAATCCGGCATTCAGGACTCCTCGGCGGGCTCGGTCACGAAGTCGATGAGCCGCTCGACCGCGCCGATGAGCGGCGTTTCGAGGTCCCGGTAGCTGCTCACCGACGACAGCACGCGCTGCCAGCCTTCGTAGGGCTCGCCCCAGCCGAGCGCCTCGCAGATGCCCTCTTTCCACTCGGTGCCCCGAGGGATGACCGGCCAGGCGCGGATGCCGACGGCGGCGGGTTTGACCGCCTCCCAGATGTCGATGTACGGGTGGCCGGTGACCAGCACGTTCTCGTCGCGGACCGCCCCGACGATGCGGGACTCCTTGCTGCCCTTGACCAGATGGTCGACCAGCACGCCCAGCCGCCTGCCGGGCCCGGTACCGAACTCGGTCACCCGCTCGGCGAGCTCGTCGACGCCGTCCAGCGGCTCGACCACCACGCCCTCGACCCGCAGGTCGTGGCCCCACACCCGTTCGACGAGCTCGGCGTCGTGCTTGCCCTCGACCCAGATTCGCGAGTCCTTGGCGACCTGGGCTTGCAGCCCTCGGACGTGCACCGAGCCCGACGCCGACACCTTCTTGACCGGCTGCTGGGGCGCGGACTTCACTCGCACGAGGGTGACCAGCTTGCCCTCCAGCAGGAATCCGGCTTCGGCCAGCGGGAACACACGATGTCGTCCGTGCCGGTCCTCCAGCACGACATTGCCGTACTCGATCTTCACCACGGCACCGCAGTAGCCGCTGGCCGGGTCTTCGACGACCAGCCCCGGCTCGGCGGGGACCTCGGGGATCTTCCGCTTCCGGGGCCCGGCCAGCACGTCGTCATACGAGTGGGAGCGCACGGCGGACGACGCTAGTGGCGAAACCGGCCCGGCGTCGCCCCGCCACGCCGGTCAGGGTGCCATCCGCAGCAGCCGTTCGGTGAACGGCGACGGCTGGTCACGCCGCAGCGACGGCAGCGCGACCAGCACCGCCAGCGCCTCGCACCACGCGCGGACCCGCTCGGCGTCCAGCGAGCGCACGTGCGGGGCCAGCGCTGCCAGGCCGTCGTCGAGCGTGCCGCCTTCGGCGACCGGCAGGAACACCCAGTCGGCCGCGTCGAGCGCGGTGTCACCGAGGCTGGCCCGCGGGTCGATCGCGACGATCCCGCGCTCGGGACCGCCGTAGAGCACGTTGGCGGGATGCAGATCGCCGTGGATCAACCCGACCCTGCCGCCGACGGCCAGTTCCGCCGCCCGGTCCGCGGACCGCCTCAGCGTGTCCAGTGGCAGATGACGCTCAGCCGCCGAGCCGCGCCACCGGCGTTCGGACAGTTCGTAGATGAAAGTGATCCGTTCGAGCAGGGGCGGGAACCCGGCGATGGGCGCGGGGATCGCGGCCAGCTGGTCGAGCAGCTCGCCGATCTCGGCCCACGGCACCGCCGCGCCGAGCTCCCTCAGCTGGGTTCCGGGCACGATGCCTTCGAGCAGTACGGCACCCGCGTCGAGGTCGGCGTCGATCAGCCCCACCACCCGCGAGCAGCCCTGCCACAGCCGCAATGCCGAGGCTTCGGCTTCGGCGATGTCCCGCTCCGGCGTCAGTTTCAGGACCACCGACCGGCCGTCCGCGTCCTCGCACAGGAACGTCCGCCCGGTGTTTCCCGGTACCGAGGACAGCAGCCGCAAGCCCCAGCGTTCGCTCAGCCGGGCCACGACGGACGGCAGCTCGTCACACCAGGACGCGACCCCCTGGCCGAACCGGTCGACCAGGTGGGCGCGGGCGGCGTCGTCGATTACGGCGGTCATCAGTGGCTAGAGCAACGGCCAGGGAACGGCGCGCCACTCCTCGGTCGGCTGCGGGAAGACGCCCTCGGCGAGCAGCAGATCGGTCCGATCCGCCAGCGCGCGGATCTCGAACCCGGTGAGGTGCTCGGCCAGTGCCTTGCCGAGCGCGCCGTCGAGCTCGGACCGCAGGCCACGCAGCTTCTCCACGGACTCCTCGGGCAGCCGCTCCCCGACCCAGCCCCACAGCACGGTCCGCAGCTTCGGCTCGGTGTGCAGGCAGATGCCGTGGTCGACGCCGTAGACCCGGCCGTCGGTGCCGGGCAGCAGGTGCCCGCCCTTGCGGTCGGTGTTGTTGACCACGATGTCGAGCACGGCCAGCTCACGCATCCCGGGATGGTCCGCGTGCGCCAGGACCGCGGGCTCGCCGTTGCGGTCGTGGGCGTGCAGCACGATCTTCCAGTCCTCGGGCAGGTCTGCCGGGGCGAGGACCTCGACCACGTCGTCGTCGCCGGTCTCGATCCAGAGCTGCACCATGCCGGGGCCGAACGGCCCGTCGCGCAGCACCGTGGGCGGGATGGCGCCGAGCTGGGACGCTTCCTGCACCATCGCGGTGGCCACTTCGCGCCCGGCGAGCGTGCCGTCGGGGAAGTCCCACAGCGGCTTCTCCCCCGACACCGGCTTGTAGACCACGTGCCCGGAGACGCCGTCGAGTTCGATCGTGCAGAACAGAGTCACGTTGGAGGCGTCGACCAGCCTGCCTTCGACGTCCATCCGGCCGCGGGCGACCAGGTCCCTGACTCCCGGATTCGCCGGGTCGAGCTCGTGGGCCGGGAAGTCCGCCACGCGTTACCTCAGTCTTCGATCACGTCGACGTCGCGCCGGTACCCGTTCTGGCGCGGGCAGATGTGCCCGGCCGGGTCCAGCGGTTCGGCGCACAGCGGGCAGGGCCTGCGCCCCGCGTTGACCACCCGGTCAGCGCGCTCGGCGAAGGCACGGGCCGCCGCCGGGCTCAGGAACACGCGCACCGCGTCCGGGCCTTCCTCGGTGTCGTCGAGGACGACGGTCTCGTCGACTTCGCCCTCGGTGATGGCCAGCAGTTCGATGACGACCGCGCTGCTGTCGGCGTCCCAGCCAAGGCCCATCGTGCCGACGCGGAACTCCTCCTCGACCGGGACGCTGAGGGGGTCGACGTCGCGCAGGTCGTCGGGCACCTTTTCGGGCACGTCCGCGCCGAACCGGCTGGCGACCTCCTCGAGCAAGGAGCTCAGCCGCTCGGAGAGGACCGCCACCTGCTGCTTTTCGATCGTCACGCTCACCGTGCGGACGTCCTCGGACGCCTGCAGGAAGAAAGTGCGGTCGCCGGGCTCCCCGACGGTCCCGGCGACGAACCGGTCGGGCTTGCGGAAGACGTGAATTACGCGAGACATAGCACTGTCGACCCTAGGCCACGCCCGCATGATCGGCATCCGCCGCCCCGGTATCCGGCCTGCGGGCGGACCCGCGGCCGCACGGCTAGCCTCAAGAGGTGTCGAGGATCGCGCCGTACGGAGCCTGGGTGTCGCCCATCACGGCCGCCGACGCGGCCGCCGCCGAGGGTGGCGCGTCGTGGCTCGACGTGGTCGGCGAGGACGTCTGGTGGGCCGAGGCCAGACCTGGCGAAGGCGGCAGGGTCGCGCTGGTCAGGACGGGTCCCGGCGGGGAACGCGACGAGGTGCTGCCCGCGCCGTGGAACGCGCGCAACCGGGTCCACGAGTACGGCGGCCGTCCCTGGGCGGTGATCGGCGACACGCTCGCTTTCACCCACTGGGACGACCAGCGGGTCTACCTTCGACGGCTCCCTGGCGGCGAAGTGCTCCCGCTCACTCCGGAGCCCGAGACGCCTCAGGGCGTGCGTTACGGCGATCTGCGCCCAGGGCTCGCGGGCGAGCTGTGGGCCGTTCGTGAGACCAGCACCGGGCCGCGGCCGACGGACATCACGCGCGACCTGATCGCCCTGCCCCTGGACGGCGGACCGGCACGGATACTGGCCGCCACCCATCACTTCCTCACCGCGCCGCAGCTCGCCCCCGGCGGGCGGCACGCCGCCTGGCTGGGCTGGGACCATCCGGCGATGCCGTGGGACGGCACCGAACTCTGCGTCGCCGAGGTACTCGCGGACGGTTCCTTCGGCCCGCACGAGGTGCTCGCCGGTGGTCCGGGGGTTTCGGTGTGCCAGCTGGAATGGGCGACGCCGGACCGGCTGCTCGCGCTGCAGGACCCCGGCGGCTGGTGGAACCTGCACCGGATCGGCCTCGACGGCACGGCCGTCGACCTGGCACCGGTCGGCGAGGAGCTCGGCGGCGCGCTGTGGAAGCTCGGGTCGCGCTGGTTCGTCCCGCTCGGCGGCGGCAGGCACGCCGTCCTGAGCTCGAGCAGGCTCGCGGTGCTCGACGAAGCGACCGGGACGGTGACCCCGGTCCCCGCGGCCGCGGGGTTGTGCGAATGGTCGGCGACCGGTTTCGCCGCCTACGCCGGTGGTGTCGCGGGCGTCGCGTCGGGCACTCAGCACGGGAGCGCGGTCGTGCACGTCGACCTCGCCAGGGACACCCTCACCGAACTCGTGCCGCCGCGGACGGACGGCCTGCCCCCGGCCGCCTACCTGCCGCGCCCGCAGGATCGGGTGTTCACCACTCCCGAGGGCGAAGCGGTGCCCGCCTACGTCTTCCCGCCGTCGAACCCGGATTTCACCGCGCCGGAAGGCGAGCTGCCGCCGTTTCTGATCTACGTGCACGGCGGGCCGACCGGGCGGAACTACCCGACGGTGGACCTGGACGTCGCGTTCTTCACCAGCCGCGGCTTCGGCGTCGTGGCGGTGAACTACGGCGGGTCCACCGGTTACGGCCGCCGCTATCGGGAGCGGCTTCGCGAGCAGTGGGGAGTCGTCGACGTCGCCGACTGCGCCGCGGTGGCGGAGGCGCTGGTGGCCGAAGGCAGCGCGGACGGCGCGCGGCTCGCGATCCGCGGCGGCAGCGCGGGCGGCTTCACCTCGGCGGCCTCGATGACGACCACCACGACGTACGCGGCGGGCACGGTGAAGTACCCGGTCCTCGACCTGTACCGCTGGACCGGCGCGGACGGGGAGACCCACGACTTCGAGTCGCGCTACCTCGACAGCCTGGTCGGGCCGCTGCCCGAAGCCGAGGCGCGGTACCGGGACCGCTCACCGATCAACCACGCCGGGACGCTCGCCGGGCCGGTGCTGTTCCTGCAGGGCCTCGACGACCGGATCTGCCCGCCCGAGCAGGCGGACCGGTTCGTCGCGTCGTTGACGGGCCGGGGCATCGAACACGCGTACCTGACCTTCGAAGGTGAGCAGCACGGCTTCCGCAGGGCGGAGACGATCATCGTCGCTTTGGAGGCCGAATTGTCCTTCTACGGCCAGGTGTTCGGGTTCGAGACGCCCGGCGTGCCCGAACTGGGCCTGTCGACGTGAGGCCGCCGAGGCTGCGCAGGGGCGACACGCTGGCGCTCGTCGCGCCGTCCGGCCCGGTGCCTGACGCGCTGCTCGAAACCGCGCTCCCGGTGCTGCGCGACTGGGGTGTCAAGGTCAAGATCGGCGCGTGCGTGCGCGGTGGATCGGCCGGGCTCCCCTATCTGTCGGCCACCGACGAGCAGCGGGCCGCGGAGTTCACCGCCGCCTGGCTCGATCCGGAGGTGACCTGTGTGCTGGCCGCCAGGGGTGGCTACGGCGCCCAGCGGATACTCGACCTGCTCGACTGGGCGGCGTTGCGGGCGGCCGGTCCGAAGGTGTTCGCCGGGTCCAGCGACCTGACCGCCGTGCACCGGGCGGTCGACGTCCAGTTAGGACTGGACAGTTTGTTCTCCTCCATGCCCGCGAGCGTGCTGTTCGACGAGTTCGCCGCCGGTCACCTGCGGCGGACGTTGTTCGAGCCGGAGTCCACGCTCAGCATCACCGCTGCCCCAGGCTGGGAGAGCATGATGCCCGGCAAGGCGCACGGCACGCTCACCGGTGGCAACCTGGCGCTGCTCGCCGCCGGACTGGGCACCCCCGAACAAGGCCGCGCACGGGAGGCGATCGTGCTGCTGGAGGACGTGACCGAGAGCCCGTACCGGCTCGACCGGATGCTGACGCAGCTGTTGCGGTCCGGCTGGTTCGACGGGGTCGCGGGCGTCGCGCTGGGCTCGTGGGCGGGGTGTGGCGAGCAAGGCCCGATCCACGACCTGGTGCTCGACCGCCTCGGGCCACTCGGCGTCCCGGTGGTGTGGGGGTTCGGTTTCGGCCACGTGCCCGCCGCACCGACGATCCCGCTGGGTGCCGTGGCCGAACTCGACGCGGACGCGGGGGTCATCACCCTCGACGTCCCGGCGCTGGCCTGAGCCGGGATGCGACTGTCCACAGAGGAGGCCAGGGAGCGCTTCGCCACGCGGCGGGTGGCGAGGCTGGCGACGGCAGCCGCGGACGGCACGCCCCATCTGGTGCCGGTGACGTTCGCGCTGCACGGCGACACGCTGGTGTTCGCCATCGACCACAAACCGAAGAGCACCACGGACTTGCGCCGGTTGCGCAACATCGGGGAGAACCCGGCGGTCACGTTCCTCGTCGATCACTACGAGGAGGACTGGGACAGGCTGTGGTGGGCGAGGGCCGACGGCGTCGCCCGCGTGCTGACCGGCGTGCACGAGCGGGCCGAACCGGTCCGCTGGCTGCGGGCGAAGTATCCGCAGTACGCCGAGAGGCCCCCGGCGCACGCCGTGGTGACCACCCAGGTCCACACCTGGCGGGGCTGGACCTCCCGCTCCCAGCCGAAGCCCGACCCCACAAGTCCCTGAAGGCCACCTTGACGGCGTTAGACGCCGTCAAGGTGGCCTTCAGGGACCACTGAAAGCGCTCAGGTGCTGACGGGGCGATCGGGCTCGACGTGCACTTCCGGGCCGAGGAACTCGTCCTGCTTCGGCTTGCGCCAGGCGGCGATCAGGCCGAGCGGGTCGGGACGCAGCAGCGATGCCGCTGCGTAGATGCTCGCCGCGATGACGATGGCGATGAACCACCAGTCGTAGAGCGCCTGCTCGCCCGTGGGGTAGTAGACCAGCACGACGAACACCGAGATCCCGACGACCCCGGCGAGGTTCCGGCGGCGCCACGGGAAGGCGGAGAGAATGACGAAACCCCAGGTCAGGTACCAGGGCAGTGAAGGCGGCGGCACGATGGCGACAGCGAGCAGAACCAGCGCCATGCGGTAGACGGTGGTCTTGCTGGCGCCGTCGCGGGCGAGCCACCACTGCCGCCCGGCGAAGACGGCGAGCGCCACCATGCCGACGAGCCTGGCGACCGTCACGAACGGCGACACCTGCACGTCGACGACCAGGTGCACCAGCGAGTAGACGATCTCGCCGATCCCGGTCGGGAAGTTCATCCAGTTCGCGATCAGCGTCGGCGCCTTCAGGCCGGTCGCCCAGCCGATGTTCAGCGAGCCGAGTGAGATCCACGTCCCGGCGACGAACACGACGGCGAAGATGCCGACCGACATAGCGCCGGCGCGCAGGAAGTTGCGTACCTTGCGGTCGCCGGGCAGGTGGCTGGCCCACATCCAGACCAGGAACGGCAGGGCGATCGAGGCGGTGGCCTTGAGCAGCATCGCGACCGTGACCAGCGCGATCGCCAGCGCGAACCGGCGTTCCAGCCCGGCCAGCACGCCGACGCAGAGCAGGCCGATCATCATCAGGTCGTTGTGCGGCCCGCCGAACAGGTGGATGACCATCATCGGGCTGGCGACCGCGAGCCACATCGCGATGGCCTGGTTGCCGCCGAGGTGCTTGACCAGCCGAGGCAGCGCCCACAGCACCATGCCGAGGCCGAGCAGCAGCACGAGCCGGGTGGCGATGACCCCGGCGATGAGGTTGTCGCCGGTGATGGAGACGGTCCACTTGGAGATCAGCAGGTACAGCGGGCCGTACGGCGCCGGCGTGGTCTGCCACAGCGGGTGGATGTTCTGGACGACGTTGGGCAGCTGGTCCAGCTCGGCGGGGCCGTTGGCGTACGGGTCGAGCCCGTAGAGCAGCTGGGCGCCCTGGCCGAGGTAGGAGAAGGTGTCGCGGGTGAACAGCGGCGGCGACACGAACAGCGGCGCCATCCAGCACAGCGCGGCGATCACGATGGGACGGCTGCCGATGCGCCCGGCCAGCGCGTACCGGCCGAGGCGGACCCACGCCCAGACGACCAGCGCGAAGCCGGTGTAGAGCACGGCGTCGGCCAGCCAGCGGCCGTGGCCGTAGCGGATCCAGGACAGCGGCCCGTGCCCGAGAATCGGGTCGTGGATCAAAATGCCACCGGCACCAAGCGCGGCGAGCATCAGCAACGTACTACCGACAGTGCCCATCGCGATGGTGCGGTACGGGAACCGGGAAGGCACGTGAAGACGCTCCCCCAGCGAGTCTGCTGGGGACTTCTGCACGGGGTCTGTCGTAGTCGCCATTTCGATGTTGGAGATTACACACCGCACCTGTGCGTGTTCGCGGCAACGGGTCTTTTCGTGCTGCGTGGAGACTGGCGGTGGGTCACCGCTCGGCGACCGTGCGTACCGCCGTGCCGCCGGGCAGGGCCGCGAGCAGGGATTTCGTGTACTCGTGCCGCGGGTTGAGCAGCACCTCCTCCACGGTGCCGACCTCGACCAGCTCACCGCGGTACATCACGGCGACGCGGTCGGCGATGTTCCACGCCAGTCCGAGGTCGTGCGTGATCACCAGCGCCGCCAGGCCCAGCTCACGCCGCAGGCGCAGCAGCAGGCCGAGGATCTCACCACGCACGGAGGCGTCGAGCGAGGCCACCGGCTCGTCCGCGACGAGCATGCCCGGCTCCAGCGCGAGCGCCCCGGCGATGACGACGCGCTGGCGTTGCCCGCCCGAGAGCTCGTGCGGCAGCCTGCCGAAGTACTTCTCCGCCGGACGCAGCTCAGCCGCCTCCAGCGCCTTGGTGACGATGCCGAGCTCGTCCGCGCCGAGCCCGTGGATGCGCGGGCCCTCCGCGACGGCCTCGTAGACACTGTGGCGCGGGTTCAGCGCGCTCGTCGGGTCCTGGAGCACCAGCTGGACCTGCCGGCGGTACGCGCGCAGCCCGGCGCCGCCGCGTGGCACGGCCGCGCCCTCGTAGAGCACGCGGCCCGAATCCGGCTTCTGCAGTCCGAGCAGGGTCCTGGCGAGCGTGGTCTTGCCCGAGCCGGACTGGCCGACCAGCGCGACGATCTCGTCGCGCCGTACTTCCAGACTCACCCCGGCGACGGCGTCGATCCGTGAGCCGGTGCGGTCGCGGAAGCTGACGCGGAGGTTTTCGGCGGCCAGCAGCGGCGGCCGATCGTCCGCGGCGGAACGGTCCGGCTCGGGTGGCAGCGGGCTGGCGGTGGCCGGGGCGAAGCGCGACACTGGGTCGCCGACGGTCGGGAACGCCGCGGCGAGCGCCTGGCTGTGCGGGTGGTGCGGATCGTTCATCAGCTCGGCGCTCGGCCGCTGCTCGACGATCTCCCCGTCGTACATCACGGCGATGCGCGCGCAGGTCGCGGCGAGCACGGACAGGTCGTGGCTGATCATGATCAGCCCGATGCCGTGGTCGGCGACCAGTGCGCCGAGCAGGTCGAGGACCTGCGCCTGCACGATGACGTCGAGGGCGGTGGTCGGCTCGTCGGCGATGATCAGCCGGGGTTCGCACGCCAGCGCCATCGCGATCATCACGCGTTGCTTCTGCCCGCCGGACAGCTCGTGCGGGTAAGCCCCGGCACGTGCGGCCGGCAGGTCGACCTGTTCCAGCAGCTCAGCGACCCTGGCCTTGAGCTGGGCGTCCGACGGCGGCTTGCCCTCCGGCGCGTGCACCCGGATCGGTTCGGCGATCTGCTCGCCGATCTTGCGGACCGGGTTCAGCGCGTGCATCGCGCCCTGGAACACGACCGACGCCGCCGCCCAGCGGACCGCACGCAGGCGGCCCCACTTCATGGTGGTGACGTCTTCGCCGTCAAGCAGGATCTCGCCGCTCACCTCGGCCGAACGCGGCAGCAGCCGCAGCACACTCATCGCGACCGTCGACTTCCCGGAGCCGGACTCCCCCGCCACGCCGAGTGTGTCGCCCGGTTCGAGCCGCAGGCCGACCCCGCGCACGGCGGTGACCTTCCCACCGCCGGTGGTGTAGGTGACGCCCAGGTTCTTCAGTTCCAGCAAGGGACTCATCAGTGGCCCCCCTTGAGCCTCGGGTTCAGCACGGTCTCCAGCGCGCGGCCGACCAGGGTGAAGGCGAGCACGATCAGCACGATCGCGATCCCCGGCGGCAGCAGGTTCCACCAGGCGCCGCGGGTCACCGCGCCGTTGTTCAGCGCCGTCTCGAGCATCGTGCCCCAGGACACCGCGGCCGGGTTGCCGACGCCGAGGAACGCGAGCGTGGCGTCGGCGATGATCGAGTTGCCGACCACGAGCGTGGTGTTCGCCAGCACCAGCGGCGCGACACCGGGCAGCACGTGCTTGCCGATGAGGTGCAGGTGACCGCCGCCGAGTGCCTTGGACCGCTCGATGTACGGCCTGCCCTCGATGGTCAGCGTCTGGGCGCGCACCAGCCGGGCGGTCGTGGGCCAGGCCGTCACGCCGATCGCGAAGATCACCGTCCACACGCCCTGGGGCAGCACCGCGGACAACGCGATGGCCAGCACCAGTGACGGCAACACCAGGAAGAAGTCGGTGAAGCGCAGGAGCACCGTCGAGACCCAGCCGCCGAAGTGCGCGGCCGTCACGCCGATGACGGTACCGATGAGCACCGACAGGATCGCCGCCGAGAACCCGACCAGCAGCGAGATCCGGGCGCCCCAGAAGGTCATGAGCAGGATCGAGCGGCCGTCGATGTCGGTGCCCAGCAGGAAGTCGCCGTTCGGCGGGCTCAGCGGCTGGCCGGCGGCCTTGGTGACGTCGAGCCCGGACTCGTCGCTGATCAGCGGGGCCAGCAGGGCGAGGACCACGGCCAGCGCGAGGAAGCCGAGCCCGATCAGGCCGCCCTTGTTGGTCGCGAACTCCTGCCAGACCTTGCCCATCGACGCCCGGCGGCGCTGCCACGCGATGGCGCGGGGAGAGGCTTTCTCCGGTGTCGTCATGCTGTCCGCACCCTGGGGTCGAGGACGCGGTAGAGCAGTTCCGCGACCAGGTTCATCAGGACCACCGCGCTGGCCAGCACGACGAACACGCCTTGCAGCACCGGCAGATCGGGGCCGTGCAACGCCTCGTAGACCAGCTGTCCGAGGCCGGGCCAGCTGAACACGGCCTCCACCGAGACGGCGCCCGACACGACCATGCCGAACTGCATGAACACCAGCGTCACCGTCGGCAGCAGCGCGTTCGGCACCGCGTGCTTACGCCGCACGAGGTCGTCACGGAGGCCTTTCGCCCGTGCCGTGGTGAGGTAGTCGGCGTTCATCTCCCCCAGCAGTGAGGACCGCATGACCAGCATGTACTGCGCGTAGAACACCACCATGAGCGTCACGCAGGGCAGAACGAGGTGGTGCAGCACGTCGAGGCCCTGTGAGAAGAAGTCCGGTGCGGCGTCGGGCGAGTGCATGCCCCTGCTGGGGAACAGCCCGTTGGTCCCGACGAGCAGCAGCAGGCCGAGCCAGAACTGCGGGACCGACCACAGGGTCAGCGCGATCCCGGTCTGGACGCGGTCGAACCCGCTGCCGCGGCGCCAGGCCGCGCGGACACCGAGCCAGAGGCCGAGCGCCACCGCCAGCAGTGTCGCGCTGCCGACCAGGAGGACCGTCGGCCACAGCCGTTCGCCGATCATGTCGAGAACGGGCCGGCGCTCGATGTAGGACTGGCCCATGTCACCGTGCAGCAGACCGCCGATGTAGTCGACGAACTGCCGCAGCATCGGCTTGTCCACGCCGAGCTTCTCCCGCAGCTCGGCGATCATCCTGGGGTCGGTCGGCCGGTCCCGGATCATGAAGTTGACCGGGTCGCCCGGCAGCATCCGGAACAGGAAGAAGAAGAGCACCACGACGAGCACGATGCTCGCCAGTGCCTCCGCCACCTTGGTGAGCACGAACCGCGCGGTGCCGGTCCCGCCTCGGCGCTCGTCGGGATCGACGAGCGCCGAGGACGGGTCGACGGAACTCAGTGCCTGGGTCACCGCTTGTCCTTATTCCCGGTCGTCCGAGGTCTTGCCGCGGCGCGCCAGGAAGAACCCGCCACCTGCCAGCACGACGAGGACCACCGCGCCGATCCCGATCCACAGGCCGGTGTTGCCACCGCTGTCGGACGAGCCCGCCGCGGCCGAATCCGCCGACGCGCCGGCCGGGGTCGCGCCGTAGACGCCCCAGTAGCCGGACTGCTCGAGGATCACGCCGTCGGGCTGCGGCTGCTTGGTGAACGAGGAGAACTTGTCAGACCGGTACGCCTCGAGGACGTTGTCGTAGTCGAGGACGACGTCGACGGCCTGGCTGGCGAGCCGCGCCTGTGCCTGCTTCGCGATTTCCGACCGCTTCGCCGCGTCGAACTCCGAGAGCTGCTGCTTGTAGAGCTCTTCGTACTGCGGGTCGCAGAAGAACGTCGCGGTGGTGCCGCCCTTGCCCTGGGCGTTGGGACGTCCCGCACAGACGTTCAGCGACAGCGCCGAATCCGGGTCCGGGTTGGTCGCGAAACCCGAGATGGCGAGGTCGTAGTTGCCCGCGGTGGTGCGGTCGTTGAGCTCGTCGTCCGAGACCAGGTCCTGCTTGACGCCGATGCCGACATCCTTGAGCCAGCCCTCGATGTACTGCGCGGTGCGCTGGTCGAACGGCCTGCTCGAGTGCCCGGTCAGCCGGAACTGGAGCTTCGCGCCACCAGGTCCGACGCGGATGCCGTCCTGGCCTTTGGCGTACCCGTCCTGGTCGAGGGCGGTGTTGGCGGCCGCGGCGTCGAAGTTCACCTTGTCGGCGCCGGTCGGCTCCCAGTGGTTGACCGCGTAGATGGCCGGGATGGTCCCGCCGCCGACCTGGCCGTAGCCGCTCATGACCTTGTCGACGACGGTCTTGGTGTCGATCGACTGGAGGATGGCCTTGCGGATCCGGATGTCCTTGAGCAGCGGGTTGCCGTCGCCGATCGGCTGGTTGGCGTTGTTCTGCACGCCGAAGTTCATGATCAGCTCGTTGTAGCGGCGGCCGGGCGCGGTGTTCGTGGCGATGTTCGGCTCGCTCTTGAGCGCGTTGAACTGGGTGGGGGTCAGCCGGTTGATGACGTCGACCTCGCCCTGCTTCAGCGCGTTGACCGCGGCCTCGGCGTCCTTGAACTGGAGCAGCTGCAGCTCGTCGACCTTCGGCGCGCCGCGCCAGTAGTCCTTGTTGGCCTTGAACTTGACGTACTCGTTCTTCTTGTACTCGGTGAGCAGGTACGGCCCGTCACCGACGCCGACGACGCTCATGTCGTCGGTCTTCGGGTCGTTGAGGTCCTTGATCGGGGCCCAGATGTGCTCCGGGACGATCGGCACGTCCAGCGAGAGCATGTTGGCCTGCGGGACCTTGTTCTTGATGACCAGCGTCTTGTCGTCCGGGGCGCTCACGGAGGCGAAGTTGGACACGTAGGAGCCGTTGGCGGTGCGGGCGTTCTCGTCGGTGAGCATGCGGTTGAACGTGAACGCGGCGTCCTTGGCGGTCACCGGCTGCCCGTCGGACCACTTCATGCCGGACCGGATGGTGAACGTCCAGGTCAGCTTGTCGGGCGAGGGCACCCATTTCTCGGCGATACCGCCGGTGGGCTGGGTGTCCCGCGCGGACGGCAGCGTCAGGAACTCGTAGACGAACCGGCCGACCTGGGTGGCCGCGGCGAGGGTGGCGGTGAACGGGTTGAGGTGGTCGATCCCGGTGATCAGCGCCACCCGCAGCGTTTTGCCCTGCTGGGCCTGAGCGGGCACCGCGAACGGTCCCGCCAGCAGCATCGCCGCAGCCAGGAGCGCGACCGCCCGAGAGCCGCGCCTCCCGCCGGATGAACGCAGTGTGCGCAACTCGACCACCCCATTTTTACTCGATCGGTCCGACCCCAAGGCGCAAAAGTAACCACATGGGCGCCGAACTGCGCAATATCTACCCAACACCGCGCGTGCCGGTCCGACACCCTCCCGTGGCCACGTGTGACCGTCGGCACCGCGCCGGTGGCTTTCAGTCACCATTTTCGGTGTGATGTTGGGCCATCCGGGTGAGCGTCGGCCGTGAATCCGCAGGTCGCGATAGTTGTAGGCCGGAATCATCGTTGATGCACAATCGATACGCAGAGCGATCATGGTGACCGGATCCGCGTCTGCCGAGCCCGTGGCGCCGCCCCGCTACAGCCGGACGTCGTGGTGCCGCAGCAGCAGCTCGCCCATCTCCTTGGCGCGCGCGGCGGCCTGGAGGTCGCCTTCGTGCGCCGAGATGATCGAGCCCTTCATCAGGATGTGCCACTGCCGGGCGAGCGAATCCGGGTCCGCCACACCGGCGCCATCCGCGAGATCGCGCACGAATTCGCGGATGGTGGCGAGCTGCCGGATGCTCTCGTGCCGCACGGCGCTGTCGGAGTCACTGGTCTCGAGCAGGACGCGGACGAACGCGCAGCCGTCGAACCCCGGTGAGGCGAACCATTCGCCGAACACGTCGAAGATGGCGAGCAGGCGCCGCGCGGGCTCGGCGGCCCGGCGCTCCGTCTCGCGCTCGAGCCACTCGTGTGTCCACAGCCGCTCGCGGCGCTCCAGGAAGGCGAGCACGAGGTCCTCTTTGGAGGAGAAGTTGCGGTACAGGGTCATCTTCGCGATGTTCGCCCTGGCGATGACCGCCTCGATGCCCACCGCTCGGATGCCGTCGCGGCTGAACAGCTCGTAGGCCGCTCGCAGGACGCGCTCGCGCCCGCTTCGGGGGTCCGCGGGAGGTCTGGGCTCGGTGCCGCGCGGTGCAGACATAGTGGCCAATCCCGGGCTGGTGAGGCCGCCATCTTACACAGCGATCACCGCCGCGCCGGGGCCGCAGCGGTGTGTGCGGCCGGATGACCCTCGTACCGTGGTCGTACCCGGGTCGTCCGGCCGTGCTCCCAGCGGGAAGCTGGGCCGTCGAGACCTTCGGCAGACTTCCCGACGTGACCACTAGGGTGCTCGGCATGCGGATCATGATCTCGGCGGACATGGAAGGCGCCACCGGCGTCACCTGGACCGACGACGTCGTACCGGGGACCGAGCAGTGGCAGCGGTTCCGGCGGCTGTTCACCGGGGACGTCAACGCGACCATCGCCGGGCTGTTCGACGCCGGCGCGACCGACGTGCTCGTCAACGAGGCGCACTCCTCGCAGCGCAACCTGCTGCTGGAGGACCTCGACCCCCGGGCGCGGATGCTGACCGGGCGGCACAAACCGCTGTCGATGATGCAGGGCATCGACTCGGGCGTCGAAGGCGTGGTGTTCCTCGGTTACCACGCCGGCGCCGGGTTCGACGGCGTCCTGTCCCACACGTACCTGGAGAACCAGATCACCGGAGTGTGGCTCGACGACATCCCCGCCAGCGAGGGCAGGCTCAACGCCGGGATGGCCGCCGAGTACGGCGTCCCGGTGCTGGTGGTGACCGGCGACGACAAGACCTGCGACGACGCGCGCGACTACGCCCCGGACGCCGAACTGGTGCAGGTCAAGGAGTGCGTGAGCCGGTACGCGGCGATCTGCCTGCCGCCCGCCCGCACGTCCGAGCTGCTCACGGCCGCGGCGGCGGACGGCATGGCGCAGGCGGGACGGGTGGAGCGGGTGCCCGGCGCGCACCGCATCGAAGTCGAGTTCGACGCCAGTCATCTGGCGCAGGCGACCGCCGTCATTCCCACGGTGCAACAGATCGGCGTGCGGCGGGTCGGGTTCGACGCGCCGAACATGACCGAGGCGATGAAGGCGTTCAAGGTGGTCACGGCCATCGCGGGCGGTGCGGTACAGGGGATCTATGGCTGAGCTGGACGTCGTGGAGGTCTGCTCCACGCTGCTGCGCTTCGACACGACCAACCGGGGCAACGGCGACTCAGAGGGCGAGCGTGACGCCGCGGAGTACGTCGCCACGCTGCTGTCGGACGCAGGCGTCGAGCCGACGATCATCGAGGCCGCGCCTGGCCGCGCCAACGTGCTCGCACGCATTCCGGGCACCGATCCGTCTCTGCCCGCGCTGCTGGTCCAGGGCCATCTTGACGTGGTGCCCGCGGACCCGGCGGACTGGTCGAGGGACCCGTTCTGCGGCGAGGTCGTCGACGGCTACCTGTGGGGTCGCGGCGCGACCGACATGAAGGACTTCTGCGCGATGGTGCTCACCGTCGTCGCGTCGGGTTTCCAGCCGCGCCGGGACATCGTGCTGGCGTTCGTGGCCGACGAGGAGGACCGCGGGGACTACGGCGCGCACTGGCTGGTGAAGGAACACCGCGAGCTGTTCGAGGGCTGCGCGGCGTCGATCAGCGAGTCCGGCGGCTACACCTATCACGTGCCCGCCGCCGACGGCCGGACCGTGCGGCTCTACCCGGTGGCGACGGCCGAGCGGGGTACCGCGCACCTGCGGCTGACAGCGCGGGGCCGAGCTGGGCACGGTTCCCGGCCGAACGACGAGAATGCCGTCATCCGCCTGGTCGGCGCCCTGAACCGGATCGCGGAGCATCGCTGGCCGGTGCACCTGACCCCGACCGTGGAAGCGTTCCTGCGCCGGACCGGTGACGTGCTCGGCGTGCCGGTAGATCTGTCCGAAGTGGACGCGACAGTCGCCGCACTGGGACCGGCTGGCGCCCTCGTGGTCCCGACCGTCCGCAACAGCGCCACGCCGACGATGCTCGACGCAGGCTACAAGGTCAACGTCATCCCGACCGTCGCACAGGCCCAAGTGGACGTCAGGGTGCTGCCCGGCACCGAGGAAGCACTCCTGGCCCAGCTCGACGATCTGCTCGGCACCGGGGTCGTCCGCGAGTTCGTCGCCCACCAGCCCGCGGTGCAGGCGCCGGTCGACTCCCCCTGGTTCGACGCGATGGCGGCAGCCCTGCGCTCACAGGACCCGGACGCCGTGGTCGTGCCGTACTGCATGGGCGGCGGCACGGACGCGAAGGCCTTCAGCCCGCTGGGAATCGACTGTTACGGCTTCGCCCCGCTGTGGCTGCCAGAGGGCTTCCCGTACCGCGCGATGGCGCATGGCGTCGACGAACGGGTGCCCGTCGAAGGCCTCCACTTCGGGACATGCGCGCTGGCCCACTTCCTGCGGAACTAGGGTTTGGCGGTCAGGTCAGACCGGACGGATTGTTCCGGCCCACGCACACCGACAGCAGGGTGACTGGTGAGGGAACGCGAGCTACGGCGCAGCTGCAGGCGACTGCTCAACGAACTGGGCATCCGGCCGCCGCTCGACGTCCTCGAACTGTGCCGCAAGGTCGGCGAACAGCGCGGCCGCCCGATCCGGCTGATCGAGCACCGGATCCCGGTGCCGGGTCCGTTCGGTGTCTGGATCACCACCGGCAAGGCCGACTACATCGTGTACCAGCAGGACACGAGCAAGGCCCACCAGCGCCACATCATCCTGCACGAGGTCGGCCACATGCTGGCCGGCCACCGCACCACCGAGGAGGACGACAGCTTGGTCGCCGTGCTGACCCCGGCCGCCGCTCAGCCCGGCGACCTGCGCGAGCGGTACCCGGACCTGGAACCGGAGTCGGTCCGCCAAGCCCTTCGGCGAACCTCTTACGACACCGATCACGAGCGGGAAGCCGAAACGGTCGCAACGATCATCCTGGAGTGGGCGTCCGTGCTGGACCGGGTCGCACCGAAGTCGTCGGACGAGGCCACCGCGCAGCGAATCGAGACCGCGCTGGGCGAGCGGCTCGGCTGGTTGTGAACAGCAAGGTCGCGCTGCTGGTGGTCCAAGGGATGATCCTCTACCCCGCCCTGCTGTGGAAGCTCTACCAGCTCACCCGGGCACCGCGGGACGTGGCGCGCTGGATGGTCACCGCCTGCCTGGCTTGCTTCGCGGCCTCCTACCCGCTCGGCCTACTGGCGGGAGACGTGAACCAGCCGGACCCCGGGTCGATCGTGCCGCTCCTGTTCCAGCACATCTTCCTCTGCGGGCTCGTCTACTCCTTGGCCTGCTTCTTCCTGTTCTCGGCACTTCCGGTCGCCCAGGCGCGGCGGCGGGCCTGGCAGGAGGCGGTGCCGCTGGGCACCGCGATCCTCGTGATGGCGATCGACGCGGTACTCATGCCCGACGTCCCGCCGGCGGCCTACCCCCGCGCCGGGGTCTCGATCTTCTACCTCGCAGCCGATCTGTACCTCACTTACGGCATCGCGAGTGCGTGCTTCTTCGCGCGGCGCTACGCACGGGGCGCCGCACCCGACCTGGCCCGCGGGCTGCTGGTGGCGTCCCTGGGATTCGCCTTCGGCGCGGTGGGCGGGGCGACACTGATCGCGGTGGTGCTCGTGCACTGGGTTGGCGCGACGATCCCCTTGCTGTTGGTGCAGGCCACGGTCTTTCTGGTGTTCCCCAGCGCGATCCTGCTCGTCGTCGGCCTGTCCTATCCCGGTGTCGCCACCCGGCTGGCCGCGGCCCGCGTGTGGCGGCAGCACCTTCGGACGTACCACCAGATCGGTCCACTGTGGACACGACTGCACCAGGCGTTCCCGGAGGACGCGCTGAGCCGGACGCCGCTCACCCCGTGGCGGGACGCGCTGAGCCTGCGCGGCGTGCATCGCCGCTACTACCGGCGGGTCATCGAATGCCGAGACGGACTGGTCCGGATCAGCCCGTACCTCGCGCATCTGGACCATGACGGTTCCCTTGCCGACCGACTCACCGAAGCGCTGCGCGCCCACGCCCGCAGCGAACCGGTACCGGAGAAGGGGATGCCCGTCGCCACACCCGATGGCGGCGGCCTTGACGACGACGCCCGCGCATTGGTCACCCTGTCCGAGTCGCTGAGGGCGGCTCCTGCCTGACCGGGGGCTCCTTGGCGCACTTCCTGCAGAAGTCCCTGAAGGCCACCATGACAGCGTTAAACGCCGTGAAGGTGGCCTTCAGGGACTTGACCGACAGCAAGCTGCCCACAGCGACACCTGCGGTGGCTCAGCGGGTGAGGATCCCCCACCAGCGGCCGCCACCTCGGGTGCGTTCCAGAGACTTCAGCTTCACGCCGTCGACGGCGAAGCCCTCGACGTGCGCGCGGGTGAGCGGCCACGGCGGCCCTGGGTACGGCTCGTCGGTGTCGGCCGCGAAGGCCCCGACGAGCAGGGTGCCGCCGGGTGCCAGCAGCTCGGCGACCCGCGAAGTGGCCGCGGTCCGGACGTCGGTCGGCAGCGCCTGCACCGTGGAGATCTCGAGGACCAGGTCGAACCCGTGGCGCCAGCTCGGCGGCCGGGCGAACAGGTCCGCGACGACGTAATCCACCGGGGACGCCGGGAAGCGCAGGCGCACGGCTTTGATCGCGCTTTCGGCCACGTCGAACGCGACCGTCTCGTAGCCGAGCGAGGCGACGTACTCGGCGTCGTCGCCGAGCGCACAGCCGACCACGATCGCCCGTTCGCCGGTACCGCGTACGCCGTTTGCCCACGAGACGATCTCGGCGTTCGGCTTCCCGCGGTGCCAGGGGACGACGGCGTCGCCGGTTTCGGCGGCCGCGTAGAGCGGTTCGAACCACGCTGTCGGGTCTCCGGCGGCCAAGGCCGCTCCGGCGCGGATACGCGCGTCCTCGTCCGGATCTGTGCCGCTCATCGGGTGTCCCCTCTTGTCCACTTCCGGTCAGGAATTCCGGCCAGCCTTGACATCGATGTCACCCAAGAGTTTCCCTTCCTGGGCGCCGTCTGTCCCGCCTGTGCGGTGCCCTGTTTCTCGTCCCCTGAGAGCTTGGAGCAATGATGCCCCGAAGCGCGAGACCATCGGTCAGCACCGCGTTGTCCGTCGCTGTCGCCGTCGTGTTGTCGTCCCTGGTCGCCCTTCCGGCGACCGGTGCCGCCGCGGAGGCGGCTCCCCCGGATTTCTCGTCTTCCTTCGAAGCCGGTGATCCCCAGCCGACCTGGTCCGACACGGTCGACACCGATGCCGCCGGCCAGCCGCGCGCGTTCGGCGTCAACGGTGCGAACGGCACCGCCATTCCCGGTGACATCCGTGGCAAGGTCACCGAGACCAGCGCGAGCAGTGAGAACACCGACGGCGGCGAGGTCGTCGCCAACCTCGTGGACGGCACCCTCGACACCAAGTGGCTGTCCTGGGATCCGACGGCCTGGGCGCAGCTGAACCTGTCGGCGGCGACCGCGATCACGCACTACGCGATCACCTCGGCCAACGACCACGACGAGCGTGACCCGCAGGACTGGACGCTGCAAGGCTCGAACGACGCTTCGGCCTGGACGGACCTCGACAAGCAGGCCGGGCAGAAGTTCACCGCGCGGTTCCAGCAGAAGGACTACAAGCTCGCCGCCCCGAGCGCGGCGTACAAGTTCTATCGGCTGAACATCACCAAGAACAACGGCGGCGACATCCTGCAGGTCGCGGAGCTGCTGCTGGCGAATGACGACCCGGCGCCGCCACCGCTGCCGAACATGCGCAGCTTCACCGACAGCGGCCCGACCGGCGGTTACACGAACAAGAACCGCGTCGGCTTCACCGGGCTGAAGGCGTTCCGTTACTCGGGCAGCCAGACCGCCGCGGGTCACGGCTACTCGTACAACAAGATCTTCGACGTGAACCTGCCGGTCGTCGCCTCGACCGAGCTCTCGTACAAGGTCCAGCCGCAGTTCTTCACCGGCGACCTGAAGTACCCGAGCACCAACGTCGCGATCGACCTCGCCTTCACCGACGGCACGTACCTGAGCAACCTCGGCGCTGTCGATCAGTACGGCTTCGGGATGTCGCCGCAGGCGCAGGGTGCGAGCAAGGTGCTCTACGCCAACCAGTGGAACCAGGTCCGCTCGCTGATCGGCACCGTCGCCAACGGCAAGACGATCGACCGGGTGCTGGTCGGCTACGACAACCCGAACGGCCCCGGGCTGCTGCAGGGCTGGCTGGACGACGTCAAGATCTCGGCCACGCCGACGCCGCCCGCCAGCACTCGCCCGAGTGACAACGTGATCACCACTCGCGGCACCCTGGCCAACAGCACGTTCTCGCGGGGCAACAACTTCCCCGCCACGGCCGTGCCGCACGGGTTCAACTTCTGGACCCCGGTGACCGACGCGGGCTCGAGCAGCTGGCTGTACAACTACCACACGCAGAACAACGCGCAGAACCTTCCGTCGCTGCAGGCGTTCAGCGTGAGCCACGAACCGAGCCCCTGGATGGGTGACCGGCAGAGCTTCCAGGTGATGCCGTCGGCCGCCGCCGGGGTCCCGGACGCGAACCGCGCGAACCGTCAGCTGCCGTTCAAGCACGACAACGAGACGGCTCGGGCGCACTACTACGGTGTCCAGTTCGAGAACGGGATCAAGACCGAGATCGCGCCGACAGACCACGCGGCGGACTTCAAGTTCACCTTCCCCGGCGCGGACTCGAGCCTGATCTTCGACAACGTCAACAACAGCGGCGGGCTCACCCTGAACCCGGCGGACCGTTCGCTGAGCGGGTTCACCGACGCCAAGAGCGGCCTGTCCGCCGGTGCCGGGCGCCTGTTCGTCTACGCGACGTTCGACAAGGCCGTCACCGCCGGGGCGAAGCTGCCCGGTGAAGGCCGCGACGCCGTCCGCGGTTACCTGCGGTTCGACGCGGGCGCCGACAAGACGGTGAACATGCGGATCGCGACCTCGCTGATCAGCGTCGACCAGGCGAAGAAGAACCTCGCCCAGGAAATCGCGCCGAACGCGACGTTCGACTCGGTTCGTGACGCCGCGCAGAAGGCGTGGGACGACCAGCTCAAGGTGATCGAGGTCGAGGGCGCGTCGAAGGACCAGCTCACGACGCTCTACTCGAACCTGTACCGCCTGTTCCTGTACCCGAACTCCGGGTTCGAGAACACCGGCACCGCCACCCAGCCGACGTACAAGTACGCCAGCCCGGTGTCGCCGAAGACGGGCCAGGACACCGCGACGCAGACCGGGTCGAAGGTCGTCGACGGCCAGACCTACGTCAACAACGGGTTCTGGGACACCTACCGCACCACCTGGCCGGCGTACTCGCTGCTGAGCCCGGACATGGCGGGCAAGATGGTCGACGGGTTCACCCAGCAGTACCGCGACGGTGGCTGGATCGCCCGCTGGTCCTCCCCCGGTTACGCCGATCTGATGACCGGCACCAGTTCGGACGTCGCGTTCGCCGACGCCTACCTCAAGGGCGTCAAGAACTTCGACGTCAAGTCGGCCTACGACGCGGCGCTGAAGAACGCCACGGTCACGCCGCCGAACTCGGCGGTCGGGCGTAAGGGTCTCGACCAGTCGATCTTCCTGGGCTACACGCCGAACACCACCGGCGAGGGCTTCTCCTGGGCGATCGAGGGTTACGTCAACGACTTCGGCATCGCGAACCTGTCGAAGAAGCTCTACGACGAGGCGCCCGCGAGCGACCCGCGCAAGAAGGAGTACCAGGAGAACTACGAGTACTTCACCAGCCGCGCGCAGCAGTACGTGAACCTGTTCGACTCGGGCGTCGGCTTCTTCCAGGGCAAGGACGCGGCGGGCAAGTTCAGCAAGACCAAGGACCAGTACGACCCGCGCGTGTGGGGCGGGGACTACACCGAGACCGACGGCTGGAACATGGCCTTCACCGTGCCGCAGGACGGCCAGGGCCTCGCGAACCTCTACGGCGGCAAGGACAAGCTCGCGTCCAAACTGGACGGGTTCTTCGCCGACCAGGAGACCGCGAACTTCCCCGGCACCTACGGCGGCGCGATCCACGAGATGCGGGAAGCGCGGGACGTGCGGATGGGCCAGTACGGCCACTCCAACCAGCCTTCGCACCACCTGCTCTACATGTACGACTACGCGGGTCAGCCGTCGAAGACGCAGTCGAAGGTCCGTGAGGCTCTCTCGCGGCTCTACGCGGGCAGCGAGCTGGGTCAGGGCTACGCGGGCGATGAGGACAACGGCGAGATGTCGGCCTGGTACGTCTTCGGCGCGCTGGGCTTCTACCCGCTGCAGATGGGCAGCCCGAACTACGCGGTCGGTTCCCCGCTGTTCACCAAGGCGACCGTCCATCTGGCCGGTGGCAAGGACCTGGTGATCAACGCGCCGAAGAACAACGCGAAGAACGTCTACGTCCAGGGCCTGAAGGTCGACGGCAAGGCGTACACCTCCACGTCGCTGCCGCAGGACCTGCTCAGCAAGGGCGCCACGCTCGACTTCGACATGGGTCCCAACCCGTCGAGCTGGGGCACCGGCGCGAACGACGCCCCGGCGTCGATCACCACGGGCAACGCCGTGCCGACCCCGCTGCACGACGAGACGGGGACCGTCTCCAGTGGCAGCGCCGCGCTCTTCGACAACACGTCGCAGACCGAGGCGAAGGTGACCGGGCCGATCCAGGCGCAGGTCAAGTCGACGAACGAGGCCGTCACGCACTACACGCTGACCTCGCCGAAGGTGGCGGGCGATCCGAAGAGCTGGACGCTGAAGGGTTCGTACGACGGGAAGACGTGGGCGGTCGCGGACCAGCAGACCGACCAGGTGTTCCAGTGGCGGCAGCAGACGAAGTCGTTCAAGGTGGCCAACCCGGCGCACTACGCCTACTACCAGCTGGAAGTCACCGCGACGACCGGCGGTCAGGCGGCCTTGGCGGAGATCGAGCTGCTCGGCAAGCCGGACGCGACGTGCACGCAGACCATCACGGGTGAGCACAAGGGCCCGCTGAAGGTGTCGAGCGGCACGGTGTGCCTGGACAACGCGACGGTGACCGGTCCGGTGGCGGTGTCGCCGGGAGCGTCGCTGATCGCGACGGGCGGCAGCATCGGCGGTCCGCTCGCGGCGGCCGGTGCGGCTCAGATCGTGCTCAACCGCACCAAGGTGGGTGGCCCGGTGACGATCACCGGGACCACCGGGTCGGTGTCGATCGAGCTGGCCGACATCGGCGGCCCGGTCGCGCTGACCGGCAACCACGGGCCGGTGCTGACCAGCAGCAAGATCGGCGGTCCGCTCGCCTGCGCCGGGAACAGTCCGGCGCCGTCGAACTACGGCCTCGCCAACACGGTCCGCGGTCCGACCGCGGGTCAGTGCACGAAGATGTAACTGCCCGAGACCACCTGTTGCCCCTGAAGGCCACCATCACGGCGTTTTACGCCGTGATGGTGGCCTTCAGGGGCACTTCGCGTTGAGCTGATCGGGCGGCAGAGGTTGTCACATTCCGGGAGGCTGCCGTGTCCCTAGAGGTGAACGCATTCACTGATCGGGAGGAACCCCTGTGACAAAGCCGATTCTGGTGACCGGTGGCACCGGCACGCTGGGGCGCGAGGTGGTGCGGCGGCTGCTGGCCGCCGGGCAGGACGTCCGGGTGCTGAGCCGCCACTCGCGCCCCGAGGCCGATCGGGAGCCCTACGCGTGGGCGACCGGCGACCTGAGCACGGGCGCGGGCCTCGACGCCGCGCTCGCCGGGACGGGCACGATCGTGCACTGCGCCACCGCGCAGGGCAGGCACAAGGACGTCGAGGCGACGCGGGCACTGGTGGACGCGGCGAAACGGGCGGGCGGGCCGCATCTGGTGTACATCTCGATCGTCGGCATCGAGCAGGTGCCGTTCTCGTACTACCGGGCCAAGGTGGACACCGAACGGGTGGTCGAGGACGCGGGCCTGCCGTGGACGATCCTGCGGGCCACCCAGTTCCACGACCTCGTCACCGCGCTGTCGGCGGCGCAGCGGTTCCTGCCTGTGACGCTGATGCCCGCCGGGTTCCGCTTCCAGCCGATCGACGCCGGCGAGGTCGCGGGCAGGCTCGTCGACCTCGCCACCGGGTCCCCCGCGGGCCGGGTGCCGGATCTGGGCGGGCCGGAGATCCTGACCGCCCGCGCGTTGGCCAAGTCCTATCTCGAGGCGACGGGCCGTCGCCGTGTGGTCGTCTCACTGCCCCTGCCCGGCGCGGCCGCCCGTGCGGTCCGGGAGGGCGCGCTCCTGACCCCGGGGCACGCGGACGGCAAGCGCACCTACACCGAGTTCCTGCGCGACCGGTTCGGCCGGGGCAAGCCGTGACGGCGCTGCGGGCCGGGCTGGTGTTCCTGACCGCCGTCCAGGCCGGGCTGGGCGGCTGGATCCTGGTGGCGCCGGGCTCGTTCTTCGCGCTGCCGTGGGTGAACATGGGCCTGCCGTACAACGAGCACCTGCTGCTCGACTTCGGTGCGATGAACCTCGCGCTCGCGGTGTTGCTCGGCGTCGCCGCGGTGCGGATGGACCGCGTGCTCGTCCGGACCGCGCTGGTGGTGTACCTGGTGTTCGCCGGGGCGCACGTGCTGATCCACACTCGGTATCTGGGGCATCTCCCGCCCGCGCAGTCCGCGGTGCTGGTGACGTTGTTGTCACTGGCCGCCGCTGTCCCGATCGGGTTGCTGGTGCTCACCGTACGGCGCTCGACGACGTCAGCGGGTACGGCGCCGCCGTAGCGGTTACGGTGGCCGGGTGACCACGAGCGCCGGCTTTTTCTCCTCCTTCGAAACCGGCGATCCGCAGCCGCTCGGCTCCCCGTCGGCGGTCGGCGCGGGGCCGGGCGGTTCGCCGACCGCCAAGACCGGTGTCGGGTTCACCGGCCTGCGGGCCCTGCGTTACGCCGGGGCGCGGCGCGTGACGCTGTTCGAGGTCGACGTCGAGCTGACCGAGCACAGTGAACTGTCCTATGTGGTCTTTCCGGAGTCGGACGCCGGGCCGAGCTATCGCAGTACGTACGTCGCGGTGGACCTGGAGTTCGACGACGGTTCGGCGGCCGGGTTCACCGCACTCGCCCAGGGCGAGGCCAAGGCCCTCTACGTCGACCAGTGGAATCCCGTCCGCGAGCGGCTGGGCGCGTTCGCCGGTCGGCGGGTCCGCCGGATCGTGCTGGATCTCGCGCCGCCGCCGGGTGGAGGTGAGCCCTCGGGCTGGCTCGACGACGTCCGGCTGGCGGAGCGCCGGATCGAACCGCGTGAGCCGGTGGACCACGTCCGCACCACTCGGGGAACGCAGTCCAGCGACGAGTTCTCGCGGGGCAACAACTTCCCGGCGACCGCGGTGCCGCACGGGTTCAACTTCTGGACCCCGGTGACCGACGCGGGAGCGACCAACTGGCTCTACTCGTATCACCGCCACAACAACGCCGAGAACCTGCCCGCGCTGCAGGCGTTCGCGCTGAGCCATCAGCCGAGTCCCTGGATGGGTGACAGGCACACCTTTCAGGTGATGCCGGGCATCGGCCCGGTCGAGCCGGACAGGGTCAAACGCGCGCTGGCGTTCTCGCACGACGACGAGACCGCCCGGCCGCACCACTACGGCGTCCGGTTCACCAACGGGGTCACCACGGACCTGGCGCCCGCCGACCACGCCGCGCTGTTCCGGTTCACCTTTCCCAGTGACAACGGCTGGCTGCTGTTCGACAACACCCGCAACCGCGGCAGCCTGCGCCTCGACCCCGCCAAGGGGGTGCTGACCGGCCACACCTGGGTGCGCAGCAGCCTGTCGACCGGCGCTCGCCGGATGTTCGTGTACGCCGAGTTCGACGTCCCGGCGCGGCGTGGCAGGCGGATCCGGCGCCCGCTGTGGCGCACCGTGACCGGCTGCCTGGAGTTCGACGCGCCCGAGGTCACCATGCGGATCGCAACCTCGCTGATCGGCCTCGAGCAGGCGAAACGCAACCTGGCACTGGAAATCCCCCAGGGCACCACGTTCGAACAGGTCCGTGCTCGGGCGCGGGACGCTTGGCAAGAGGTGCTGGGCCGAGTGGAGATCGAGGGCGCCACCGAGGACCAGCTGACGACGTTCTACTCCAACCTCTACCGGCTGTTCCTCTACCCGAACTCCGCGCACGAGGAAACATCCAAAGGGATCCGGCACGCGAGCCCGGTCGTCCGGACGTGGTGTCCCAGCACCCGCAGGCGCACCGGCGCGAAGGTGCTCGACGGCACGATGTACGTCAACAACGGCTTCTGGGACACCTACCGCACGACGTGGCCCGCGTACGCGCTGCTGGAGCCGGGCAGGTGCGGCGAGATGATCGACGGGTTCGTGCGGCAGTTCCGCGAGGGTGGCTGGATCTCACGGTGGTCCTCCCCCGGCTACGCCAACCTGATGACCGGCACCAGTTCCGACGTCGCGTTCGCCGACGCGTACCTCAAGGGCGTGCGTGGTTTCGACGTCGAGGGCGCCTACGACGCGGCGGTGCGCAACGCCACCGTGACGCCGGAAAGCCAGCGCGTCGGCCGCAAGGGCCTGCACGAGTCGATCTTCCTCGGCTTCACCCCCTCGACTGTCCACGAAGGCCTCTCGTGGTCGCTCGAAGGCTGCATCAACGACTTCGGCCTGGCGAACCTTTCACTCGCGCTGTCGCGGGAAAGCTCGCCGCGGCAACAGGAGTACCGGGACAACGCGGCGTACTTCGGGCAGCGCGCGCTGCAGTACGTCAACCACTTCGACGAGCGGCTCGGCTTCTTCCAGGGCTGCAACCGCGACGGCAGCCGCAAGTTCGAGCCGCCCGGCTACGACCCGGAGGCGTGGGGCGGCGACTTCACCGAGACGAACTCCTGGAACACCGCGTTCTCCGTGCCGCACGACGGCCCCGGCCTGGCCGCGCTGCACGGTGGGCCGGGTGGGCTGGAGGCGAAGCTCGACACGTTCTTCGCGACGCCGGAAACCGGCCGCAAACCCGGGGCGTACGGCGGGCTCATCCACGAGATGACCGAGGCCCGCGACGTCCGGATGGGCCAGTACGGCCACTCCAACCAGCCCTCGCATCACATCCCGTACATCTACAACTACGCGGGCGCCCCGGCGAAGACGCAACGTGTCGTGCGGGAGGTCCTGCGGCGGCTGTACGTGGGCAGCGAGATCGGCCAGGGCTATCCTGGCGACGAGGACAACGGCGAGATGTCGGCCTGGTACGTCTTCGGCGCGCTGGGGTTCTACCCCCTGCGGATGGGCAGCCCGGAGTACGCGATCGGCTCGCCACTGTTCACCAGGGCGACCATCCACCTGGAGAACGGCAAGGACGTCGTCGTCCACGCGCCGGGAAACGACGCGAGCACGGTCCACGTCCACGGTCTCACCCTTGATGGACGCCCGCACGACACCACCACGTTGCCGCACTCCGCGCTCGCGGACGGCGCGGTGCTGGAGTTCACCATGGGCGCGGAGCCCTCGGACTGGGGTCGGACGCCGGAGGAACCGGTCGCCGCGGCGCCGCTGTCCGATCTGGATGGGACCGGTCACGCCTCCGACGGCACCGACGTGACGCCGCTGTTCGACAACACGAGCCGCACCGAAGTGAGGTTCCGCTCGCCGACGCCGACGGTCGAGTTCGTCGTCGACGGCGAGCCCCGCGAGGTCTCGATGTACACGCTCACCTCGGGCGCGCGCCGCGCCGATCCCCGCTCGTGGGTGCTGGAGGGTTCCGACGACGGTGACCGCTGGACGAGCCTCGACGAGCGCTCCGGTGAGGTGTTCCCGTGGCGGCGCCAGACCCGGCCGTTCGTGCTGGCCGAGCCCGCCACCCACGCCAGGTACCGGCTGCGCGTCACTTCGCCGACCTCGGGGCGGGTCGTGCTGGCCCAATGGGAGATGCTGGCACGATGATCACGAGGTTCTGGAACGCCGCCAGTGACCGGCTGGCGGCGTCGGATCCCGGCATGGTGCGGCTGCGGATCGCGCTCTCGGCGGTGCTCGGGATCGCCATCTCCATCGCGGTGCTGGCGCCCCTGCACCAGCCGATCACGATCATCCTGGTCGCCGCGATCGCGGCGATGATGAGCGCGTTCACCGTCAACGACACGACCCCGGGCAAGCAGGCGGTCACGCTGCTGCTCGCGCTGGTCGTCGGCGCGGCCTCGCTCACCGCCGCGAGCCTGGGCAGTGCCCTGCCGCCGCTGGACAGCGTGTTGTTCGTCCTGCTGATCTTCGTCGCGGTGTACGCGCAGCGCTTCGGCACCCGCGGCATCGCGCTCGGTTCGGTGGCGTTCTTCCTGTTCTTCTTCGCGATGTTCCTGCAGACCCACCTCAAGCAGGTTCCGTTACTGCTGCTGGCACTGGTGGTCGGGATGGCCAGCAACGCGCTGGTGCGGTTCGTGCTGCTTCGCCGGGACGAGGGCGCGGAGTTCCTGCGAGTCCGGCGTGCGTTCCGGGCACGACTGGGCGGCGTGGTGCGGGTGTGTGAGGCCTACCTGACCACGTACGGCAACGAACGCACCCGCAAGCAGCTGCGGACGGCCAACGCGCGGCTGCACGAAGTCGTGCTGCTGATCGAGGACGCGGCGCCCGACGTGATCGGCGCCAGCTCGGCCGGGAAGCTGCGGCGCCGGGCCATCGAGCTGGAGCTGGCGGTGCAGTGGCTCACCATCACCGTGCAGCGGACGTGTTCGGAGGAGCTCACGCCCGAGGTCCGCGAGGAGCTCATCGGGCGGCTGCGCGGCTTCCGCTCGCTCATCGAAAGCGACCCCCGTGACCTGCCGGTGATCAGCAAGACCGACGAGTTCAGCAAGATGCTCGTGGACGGCAGCCGGATCGATCACCACGCCGGTCCGGGAGACGAGCTCCGGCGTGCCATCGCGGATCTCGCGCTCGCCGACGTCCGTGCTCAGCGCGTCGCGGACAACGACCCCGACGACCTGCCGGAGCCGGACGACGAGGAAGACGAGGAAGACGAGGGCACGGCGGCGTTCGCTTACGACAACCAGACCCGCAGCGCGATCCAGGCCGTGGTCGGTGGTGGCCTGGCGGTGCTCGGTGGCGAGCTGGTCTCGCACCAGCGGTGGTACTGGGCGGTGCTGACGGTGTTCGTGGTGTTCATCGGCTCGTCGACTGCCGGGGCGACGTTCGTGAAGGGCGCGCGGCGCCTGGGCGGCACGGTGGTCGGCATCTTCGGCGGGGTGCTGCTGGCGCTGCTGGTCGGCGGCAACACCCCGGCCACGCTGGTGCTGATCCTGGTGTGCGTGTTCGGCATGGTCTACATGTCACGGGTGTCGCAGGTGGTGATGGCGTTCTTCGTCACCAGCATGCTCGGGCTGCTCTACAGCCTGCTCGGCACGTTCAGCATCGAAGTGCTGGGGATCCGGGTGGCCGAGACGGCTGTCGGCGCGGCGTCGGGCATCCTGGCCGCGTCGGTGATCGTCCCGGTGCGGACGCGGGCGGTGATGCTGGACGACGTGGCTGACCTGCTCGACGAGCTGACCGAGTTCCTGGAACGGGCCGCGGAACTGCTGTCCGGCAGTGAGAACGTCAACATCATCGAGCTGTCCCGCGACCTGGACCGCGCCGTGGACAAGGTCCGGGTGACCGTCGAGCCGCTGACCCACCCGATCAACCTGAGCAGCGCGCGGCGCGACTACGGCTGGCACGTGCTGACCACGGTGGAGACGATCGCGTTCCGCGCCCGGCACGTGGCCGCGCGGGCGCAACCCGGGCTGCTCGCGGATCAGCAGGAGCGGCTGCTGCTGTTCACCGGCCGGATCCTGCGCAACATCGACATCGTGCGCAAGGCGGTCCAGTCCCCCGGCGCGTCCGGCCACGGAACGCTGGTGCGCGACGACGGCACGCCGGTCTCGGACCGCATCGAGGACCCGCGGACCCGTTCGGTGATCTCCAGCCTCGGCCATCTCGACGAGACGCTGATCGCGCTGGGGCGAGCGTTCGACGTCGAGGCAACAGATCCGACACAGCTGGTGCGGTAGCTCTTCGTGCCCCTGAAGGCCACCTTCACCGCGTATAACGCCGTCAAGGTGGCCTTCAGGGGCAGTCATTCCCTGAGGTCGTACGCGGGCTGGTGGCGTGGCTGGTAGAGCCCCAGCTCACCGCCGCCGGGCAGCCGGATCGACGTCAGCACGCCCCAGCCCTGATCGGTGAGCGGCTTCACGAACTCGACGCCCTGGGTGGTCAGGTCCGCGACAGTGGCTTCGACGTCGTCGCACATCAGATAGAGCTCGTGCGACTAACGCTCGCCGGTGGGGTGGACGACGACTTCCGCCGGGGGCAGCTTGAAGATGAGCCAGCCCCCACCCGCGTCGACGTGCGGGTAGCAGAGGACGTCTTTGAGGAACGCACGGTCGGCTTCCGCGTCGCGGCTGTGGATGATCACGTGCGCGCCGTTAATCATGACGGGACCTTACGCGGCGCCCGCGCGGTCCTGATCGATCAAGCGAAGAGTGACTGGACGCACCCGAACGGCTGCGCGCGGGAGGGATAGCATCGCGGTACTAGTCAAACTCGCCTCAAGCTGGAGTTCTCAATGACCCAAGCCCCTGTCAACGTCACCGTCACCGGTGCGGCCGGCCAGATCGGCTACGCGCTGCTCTTCCGCATCGCGTCCGGCCAGCTGCTCGGCCAGGACACCCCGGTGAAGCTGCGGCTCCTCGAGATCCCGCAGGCGGTCAAGGCGGCGGAGGGCACCGCGATGGAGCTCGACGACGGCGCGTTCCCGCTGCTCGCCGGCATCGACATCTTCGATGACGCGAAGCAGGCCTTCGAGGGCGCGAACGTCGCCCTCCTGGTGGGCGCCCGTCCGCGGGCCAAGGGCATGGAGCGGGGCGACCTGCTCGAGGCCAACGGTGGCATCTTCAAGCCGCAGGGCGAGGCCATCAACGCCGGTGCCGCCGAGGACATCAAGGTGCTCGTGGTCGGCAACCCGGCCAACACCAACGCCCTCATCGCCCAGGCGCACGCGCCGGACGTCCCGGCCGAGCGCTTCACCGCGATGACCCGCCTCGACCACAACCGCGCGCTGGCGCAGCTGTCGAAGAAGCTGGGTGTGCCGGTCACCGAGCTCAAGAAGGTCGCGATCTGGGGCAACCACTCCGCGACCCAGTACCCGTCGATCGCGCACGCCGAGGTCTCGGGCAAGAGCGCGACCGAGGCCGTCAACGACCAGGCGTGGCTGGCCGACACGTTCATCCCGACCGTCGCCAAGCGCGGCGCGGCGATCATCGAGGCCCGTGGCCTGTCCTCGGCCGCTTCGGCCGCCTCCGCGGCGATCGACCACGTCCACACCTGGGTCAACGGCACCCCGGAGGGTGACTGGACCTCGGCCGCGGTCGTGTCCGACGGCTCCTACGGCGTGCCCGCGGGCCTGATCTCGTCGTTCCCGGTCACCGCCAAGGACGGCAAGTACTCGATCGTCCAGGGCCTGGAGATCGACGAGTTCTCCCGCGCCCGCATCGACGCCTCCGTCGCGGAGCTCGCCGAAGAGCGCGACGCGGTGAAGAAGCTCGGCCTGATCTGAGCCGGTGCTTCAGCGTCAGTTTCGTTGATCCGTGAAGGCCACCTTGAGGGACTCTAAGTCCCTCAAGGTGGCCTTCAGAGCGTTCGGGGTCAGCGGGTTGACTACGTTGAGTGATCAGCCTGGTGGAGCCTGTCTCGCTCAGCGCCACGCCGACCCAGACACGACGCGTCCAGCTCGCGAGCTAGCCAGCGCGGTGTCCCGGCCACGGACTTGCCTGGTCGTGTCGGGCTGCGCGGGTGCCGTTTGTCGTATTGATGAAAGCACCCGGACGAAGCGAGCGGAAGGAAAGGAACCCTTGACACTGATCATCGCCGGAAAGGTGTACGTCGATCCGGCTGACCGGGACGAGTTCATCGAAGGCCATCGCACGATCGTGGAGCAGGCGCGCAAGTATCCCGGCTGTCTCGATGTGGCGATATCGCCCGATCCCGTGGACGCGGGGCGGGTGAACCTGTTCGAGTATTGGGAGTCGAAGGAGATCCTGGCGGCCTGGCGGGCGATCGCGCCCCGGCCCACGACCTCGATCGCCATCCGGGTCGGCGAGGCGCTCAAGCACGAGGTCTCCCACAGCGGACTGCCCTTCGACTGACCCGGTGGACAGGCAAGCACCAAAGCCTCTGAAGGCCACCTTGAGGGCGTTAGAGTCCCTCAAGGTGGCCTTCAGAGGCACGTCGTCAGGCTCCGGCGAGGCCGCGGCGCTTGAGCAGCGGCTCGATCTCCGGATCGCGCCCGCGGAAGGCGCGGAACGCCTCCATCGGGTCGATGCTGCCACCACGGCCGAGCAGCTCACGCCGGAAGTGGTCGCCGTTCTCCCGCTTGAGGCCACCGTTCTCGGTGAACCACTCCACGGTGTCCGCGTCGAGCACCTCGCTCCAGATGTAGGAGTAGTACCCGGCGCTGTACCCACCGCTGAAGATGTGCGCGAAGTAGGTCGTGCGGTAGCGCGGCGGAACGCTCTCGAGCGCGACACCGGCCTTGGCCAGCGCCTCCGCCTCGAACGCCTGGACGTCGTCGACCTGGTCGTCCGCGCCGAGTCCGTGCCAGGCCTGGTCCAGCAGCGACGCGGCGAGGTACTCGGTGGTGGAGAACCCCTCGCCGTACTGTTGCGACGCCATCAGCTTCCCGACGGTCTCGGCGGGCAGCGGTTCGCCGGTCTTGTGGTGCTTGGCGTAGTTGGCCAGCACCTCGGGCCAGAGCATCCACATCTCGTTGACCTGCGAGGGGTACTCGACGAAGTCGCTGGGCACGTTCGTGCCGGTGAACGTCGGGTACCGCACCGAGGACACCAGCGAGTGCAGCGCGTGGCCGAACTCGTGGAACGCGGTCACCACCTCGTCGAAGGTGAGCAGCGTCGGCTCCCCCGCCGGCGGCTTCGCCACGTTGAGCACGTTCACCACGACGGTCTTCCCGCCCAGCAGACCGCTCTGATCGACGAAGTTGTTCATCCACGCGCCACCGCGCTTGGAGTCACGGGTGTAGTAGTCCATCAGGAACAGGCCCAGCCCGCTGCCGTCGGCGTCGAAGACCTCGAAGATCCGCACCTCGGGGTGGTACTTCGGCAGGTCCTCGCGCTCGGTGAAGGTGAGGCCGTACAACGCGCCCGCCGCGTGGAACACGCCGTCGATCAGCACCCGGTTCAGCTCGAAGTAGGGTCGCAGCTCGGCGGTGTCGACGTCGAAACGGTCCTTGCGCACCTTCGCGGCGTAGAACGCCCAGTCCCACGGCTTGAGCACCGCGCCGGGCTCGTCCGCCACCAGGTAACGCTGCAGCTCCTCGGCGTCGGCGTTCGCGTTCGCCACCGCGACCGGTGCCAGCCTCTCCAGCAGCCCGACGGCCGCCTCGGCGGTCTTCGCGGTCTCGTCGGCGATGACGTACGCCGCGTGGTGCGGGTAGCCCAGCACCGCCGCCCGCTCGGCACGCAGCCGGGCGATGTCGGCGATGATCCGGTTGTTGTCGGACTCGTTGCCGCGGTTGCCCCGGGAGATCGACGCGGTGAAGATCCGCTCGCGCACCGCGCGCTTCTCCAGCGAAGCCAGCGACGCCTGCGCTGTCGGCAGGGTCAGCTTGAGCGCGTACCGCCCTTCCTGGCCCTTGGCCGAAGCCGCCTCGGCCGCCGTCGCGATCTCGTCGGCGGTCAACCCTGCCAGGTCCGCCACGTCGTCGACGACGACCGCGAGCTCGTTCGTGTCCTTCAGCAGGTTCTGCTGGAACTGGGTGCGCAACGTCGAGAGCTTCTCGTTCAGCTCACGCAGCCGCTGCTTGTCCGTCTCGGGCAGCCCGGCGCCCGCGCGCCGGAAATCGGTGTGGTGCCGCTCCAGCAACCTGGCGGACTCACCGTCGAGGCCGAGTTCGTCACGACGGGAGTACAGCGCGTCGATCCGGGCGAACAGCTCCGCGTTGAGGTACAGCGCGTCGTCGTGCGCGGCCAGCTTTGGTGCCAGCTCGGCCTGGATCTCCTGGATCCGGTCGGTGGCGTTGGACCCCGCCAGGTTGAAGAACACAGAACCCACCCGGTTCAGCAACCGGCCGGAACGCTCCAGCGCGACGATCGTGTTCTCGAACGTCGGCTGTTCCGGGTCGGCCGCGATCGCGGCGATGTCGGCCACGTGCCCTTCGAGCCCGGCCTCGAAGGCCGGCAGGAAATGCTCGTCGGTGATCCGGTCGAACGGGGGCAGGGCGTACGGGAGCTCGCTCGGGCTGGCGAACGGGTTGTCCTGCGAAATCATCGGCCATGCTCCTGGTTGTCGGCTCGCTACGGTCCGGTCAGCCTACGGGCTGGCGAGTGACAACGGTGTTCATCTGCACAGTCAGCGCCCGGTGGATCCGCCCACCACGGCGTCACCCGCGTCCGCACCGGCCTTCGCCTTGCCGCGTTTGGGCTTCGCGGGCGGTTTCGGCGGCACGATCCCGGCCAGGTCCCCGCTGTGATCGTTGACGCGCAGCACGAACGGGCGGGTCTCGGTGTACCGGACCACGGAGATCGACGACGGATCCACCACGATCCGCTGGAACGCGTCCAGATGCTGGCCCAGCGCGTCGGCGAGGATCGACTTGATCACGTCACCATGGCTGCACAGCAGCCAGACCGCGTTCTCACCGTGCTCGGCGCTGATCCGGGCGTCGTGCGCACGAACCGCCGCGACCGCGCGCGCCTGCATCGCCGCGAGCCCCTCACCGCCCGGGAACACCGCGGCCGAGGCGTGCGCCTGCACGACCCGCCACAACGGCTCCTTGAACAGCGTCTTCAGCTCACGACCGGTCCAGTCGCCGTAGTCCACTTCGGACAGCCGTGGTTCGGTCGTGCGGCCGAGCCCGCGGGCCTTCGCCAGCGGGCCGACCGTCTGACGGCAACGCAGCAACGGGGAGATCACCAGCTCGGCCAGAGGCACCGGCGACAACCGCTCCACCAGCGCTTCGGCCTGCTTCTGCCCGGTCTCGTCGAGGTTCACCTTCGGCGTCCGCCCGGCGAGGACGCCGGAGCCGTTGGCCGTGGACTTGCCGTGCCGGAGCAGGATGACGGTACTCACCGTTCCACCATACGGGTTACCGATCAGCCACCCTGCGGTCAGACCGCCGGGCCCGCGTTCGGGTCCAGGACGTGGGTGAAGATCAGGACGAACAACAGCACACCCAGCGCGAGGCGATACACCACGAACGGCAGGAAGCTCTTCGTCTTGATGTACGACATCAGCCACGCGATCACCACATACCCGACACCGAACGCCACCAGCGTGGCCAGGATCGTCGGACCCCACTGCGCGGTCACGCCGTTCTTGCCGATGTCGGTCAGCTTGTACAGCCCCGAACCGAACACCGCAGGCACCGCGAGCAGGAACGAGTACTCCGCCGCGTCGGCCCGCGTGTACCCCATCAGCAGCCCGGCACTGGTCGTACCACCCGAACGGGACACACCAGGGATGATCGCCAGCGCCTGCGCGAACCCGAACCCGAGACCGTGCTTCACCGTCAGCTGGTCGAGGTCACGCTCCTGGCGGCCGATCCGGTCGGCGACCAGCAGGATGACGCCGAACACGATCAACATCGTCGCGGTGATCCGCAGGTCGCGGAACGAGGTGTCGATGTCGTCCTGGAACAGCAGGCCCAGCACCACGATCGGCAGCGAGCCCACGATGATCAGCCAGCCGAGCCGCGCGTCCGGATGGCTGCGCCACTCCTTGCTGTACAGCGAGTGGAACCACGCGACCAGCACCCGGCCGATCTTCTTCGCGAAATAGAGGATGACCGCCAGCTCGGTGCCGATCTGGGTGACCGCGGTGAACGCCGCGCCCGGGTCGTCCCAGCCCGCCAGCGCCGCGGTGATCCGCAGGTGCGCGCTCGACGAGATCGGCAGGAACTCGGTCAGGCCCTGGACGAGCCCGAGCACCAGTGCTTCGAACCACCCCATGTCAGACGACCCCCGCCGGTTCCGTCGGGGCCACGGCATAGCCGCGACCGCCCGTTTCCTGCCCGCCGCCGAGATTCAGTCCGAGTCGCACGATGGGAAACCCTAATGGGGCACCATCCACGCGACACGACTTACCTTGGTCAAGCTCCCCGTGGCCGAACCACTAGGCTGGGCCGTCGTGGAAAAGCGACAGCTCGGCCGGTCGGGACTGCGCGTCTCGAGGACCGCTCTCGGCACCATGACCTGGGGTATCGACACCGACGCGGAAGAGGCGGCCAGCCAGCTCGTCGCCTTCGTCGACGCGGGCGGCACCCTGGTCGACACCGCCGACGTCTACGGCGAGGGCGAGAGCGAACGGGTGCTCGGCACCCTCCTCGGCGACCTGGTGCCCCGCGAAGACATCGTCCTCGCCACGAAGGCAGTCGCCCGCCGCACCGACGGCCCGTTCGGCGGCGGAGCCTCCCGCGGCGCCCTGCTCAACGCCCTCAACGCGTCACTGCGCAGGCTCGACGTCGACTACGTCGATCTCTGGCAGCTGCACGCATGGGACACCGCCGTGCCCATCGAGGAGACCCTCGCGGCTCTGGAGTTCGCCGTCGCCAGCGGCAAGGTCCGCTACGTCGGCGTGTCCAACTACTCCGGCTGGCAGCTCGCGACAGCCGCCGCCCGCTCCGCGGCCACCGCCCCGATCCTGTCCACCCAGGTCGAATACTCCCTGCTGGAACGCGGCGTCGAACGCGAGGTCGTCCCCGGCGCCGCCCACCACGGCATCGGCCTGCTCCCCTGGGCCCCACTCGGCCGCGGCGTCCTGACCGGCAAGTACCGGTCCGGCACCCCCGCCGACTCCCGCGGCGCGTCCACCACCTTCGCCGGCTACGTCGAACACCACCGCAACGAGCGCGCCGCCCGGATCGTGCAGGCCGTCGCCACCGCCGCCGACGGACTCGGCACCTCACCGCTGGCCGTGGCGCTGGCCTGGGTCCGCGACCGGCCCGGCGTGGTCGCCCCCGTCGTCGGCGCGCGCGACACCGGCCAGCTGACCGGCTCACTCGCCGCCGAGGCCATCACCCTCCCGTCCGCGATCAGATCCGCGCTCGACGACGTCAGCGCCATCGAGGTCGGCTACCCGGAACGGTGGCCACGGTGAGCCGGGCGTGTGGCTTAGGTGACTGTTGGGTGACAGAGACGTGACGACGCCGGGATCGTGGGGGATATTGGTGGGTACTGTTCGCCGAGAAACAGCTGGAGGCTCCCACGTGCGCCGGTTCGCAGCCGTGTCACGGATCGCGATCCCGCTCGCCGGTGTCCTGCTGGTGTCGGCGTGTTCGTCGGCGGGCAAGACCCAGACCGACGAACTGCAGATCGTCCAGAACCCCGTCGCCGTCCAGGCCGCCGTCTCCCCCGCGACGACCGTCAAACCCGCCGGCCAGGTGATCACCGGACCAGCCGTGACAGCACTGGTGACCGACCCCGCCACCAAGACGCTCACCGTCGCCATCTCGCAGCCTCCGTCACTGCGCATCTACGACCTCGCCTCACTCAGCGGCGCCCCCAGGGCCACCGTCCCGCTCCCCGGCGTCGTCGAACGGCTCACCGTGTCACCGGCGGGAGTTCTCGCGAGCGTCCCGAGCAAAGGCGTCCTCGCCCAAGTGACCCTGCCCGGCGGCCAGCTCCGCTCCATCCCCGTGGCCGGACAGCCCGCCGCGGGCGTCATGGACAACGGCCAGACACTGGTCGCCGTCCGTGACCGCAAAGCGGTCGAGGTCCTCGCCGGCGGCGCGGTCACCAAGACCATCACCGGCCAGATCTACAGCGCCGACGACGTGCTCGACACCGGCACCGGCGTCGTGGTCCTCGACCGCCTCCGCACCGCCGTGTTCTCCGTCGACGTCGCAGGCGGCACCATCGGTGCGGGCTTGCGCGCCGGGGACGGCGCCGCCAACGCCGTCAGCGACTCCTACGGCCGCGTACTCGTGACCGACGCACGAGCCGGCGCCCTGCTCGCCTTCTCCGCGAAACCCCTGCTGCTGCGCCAGCGCTACCCGGTCGACGGCGGCATCTACGGCATCGCCTACGACACCCAGCGCAACCTCGCCTGGGTCACCCTGACCGGCCGCAACGAGGTCGTCGGCTTCGATGTCCGCGGCGGCGAACCCGTGGAGAAATTCCGCTTCCCGACTGTCCGCCAGCCCGACTCGGTGACCGTCGACGAGCAGACCGGCAGCGTCGTCGTCGGCTCGGCCGACGGAGAAGGGACCCAGGTGATCCAACCGTGACAGCTGTCGACGAGGCGGTGGTCGAAGGGGATTGGGAGTACCGGAGGCTGGAGCTGCCCCCCGGCGTGTCCAGGCGGGCGGCAGCGATCCAGCTGTCGATCCACGCCGAGTTCGCCGGCTGGGAACTCTCGAACGTCCGGCTCTACTCCGACGGCACCAGGCGGGTCTGGCTGCGACGCAAGCGCACCGCCGCGCTGAGCGGCCTGCCCGGACTGATCACCTGAGGCCGACTCACCCGAAGACGCGGCCGAGCCAAGCCTGCCAGGTCCGGTCGCTCTCCACCGCGTCCTGATCGGGCGCGAACAGATGATGACCGGCGACCATCGGGCCGCCGAAACCGCGCAGGAACCGGTACAGCGCGTCCGTGGTCCGGATGCCGACCGTGTCCGCGTTCGCGAAGTACACGACACCCTCCACGGCCGTCCGCTCGTCGATCCGCGCCCGCACGAGATCGCCCGCCACCGGACGCCGGTCCAGCCCGAGCTCCACCCCCAGCGTGAACCACGCCTTGTCCCAGTCCGCCACCGGCGGCCCGAACGCCGTGACCGGCGAGGCCGCCCGCCCGGCGAAGTACGCCAGATACTCGACCAGGGTGCGGAAGAACAGCTCCATCCCCGTCGTCATCGCCTCGAACTCGTCCGCCCAGTCGTCACCGGGCAGAAACCCGCTGGTGACGGTCCGCAGGACGGTGCTGCCACCACGACGGCCCTCGATGAGGAACTCGTACGCGACGAACCGGCCGTCCGCCGCGGGTTCCGTGCCGTAGACCAGCCGCTCAAGCGGATCCCACACCGTCACCGGGGCGTCCGGCGTGTACTCGGCGAACGCGGTCCGCACCGCACCGCCGACACCGGACTCGACCTCCGTACGGCCCATGAACCAGGAGTCGATCCCCGGTCCGGTGGCGATCGCGGCCCAGACCTCCTCCGGTGTCGCGATGACCTCGGACTCGCTGGTCAGTTCGAATTCGTGGCCCACGTCAGCCTTCCTCCGGCTCCACCTTGACGCTGGGATGGACCGCGACGATCACCCGATGGTCACGGCCCTGTTCGGCGCTCTCGTCGTGATACTTCCCGACCAGCGCGGTGACCGCCACGGTCAGCTCCTCGGCGAACGCCGCCCGGTCGGCCGCCGAAGCGAACCGCACCTCACCGTCGAGCGCGAAAGTCGCCACCCGCTGACGCGCCTTCGCCGACCCCGTGATCAGGATGCCGACGTCTCGCACCAATCGGCCCGCGATCGCCAGCAACCACCGGGCGGACAGCCGATCGGGCGACCGCCCCGGGTCGGGCTGGACCGCCGCCAGCGCGAGAGGAGAGATGACGTACGAAGACGCCGTCGCCCGCATCATCCGCTCGGTGACATTGCCTTTCCGGCGCTCCTCGACCAGCTCCACGAGCCCGTGCTGCTCCAGCGTCCGCAGGTGGTAGTTCACCTTCTGCCGGGGTAGCCCGACCCGCCCGGCCAGCATCGTCGCCGAAGCGGGCTCGGACAGCTCCGCGAGCAGCCTCGCCCGGACCGGGTCCAGGGACACCTCGGCCGCCGCCGCGTCCTCGATCACCGCCACCTCGAACATGGCCCCATCCTGAGCCCGAAAAGAAACCTTGTCAAGGCGACTGAGTTTGTCGGACTTGTCGCGACCACGCCACGCTGTGCCGCGGCAGGATTCTCCCGTGGAGAGAATCGAACGGCCACTTGCCGAAGCGCTGGTCGACTGGCACACCGCCGAGCAGGGCGGACGTAGATCGGGTCCACCGACCGCGACCGTCTACCTGTCCACCCGCGCACGGTGGGAACGGCGGTGTTGGTCACGGTCTTCGAGGAGCAGCGGCCCCACTAGCGAGCAACGTCTACAGCTGCGAACCGGCTACCGACGTGGGCAAGCGTCGACCGAGCCATCATCCCGACCGTCTGACGGATCCCCCGGGGAGGCCATCACGGACCGGATCAAACCCCCGATACGAACACCGGAGCGCCCCCGCAGGCGTCTGGGCATCAGGACGGCGCCTCATCGGGAGTGCGAAGGTGCTGGTTGATGAACAGGGCCGCGCGGTCCAATGCCTGATCGGCCTCGTCCAGGGGGCCACCGGCGAAGGACTGGAAGACGTGGGGCACATCCGCGGTGATGTCGAGAATGACGTCCACCCCGGCCGCGGTGGCGCGCGCGGCCAAGCGGGTGGAGTCGTCCAGCAGCAGTTCGTTCGTTCCCGCCTGCAGGAGCATCGGCGGGAACCCGGTCAGATCCGCCATGACCGCCGGGCTCAGCAGCGGCTGGCGGGGGTCCTGCCCGGCCAGGTACATGACCGCGGTGTGCTCCATGCTCGCGCGCGTGAAGATCGGGTCGATGCCCGCCTTGGTGTCGATGCTCTCGCCCGTCCGGGTGGCGTCCAGTCCAGGAGAGAACGCCACGATCGCCGCGGGAAGAGGCAGGCCCGCATCGCGGGCGGCCAGGCAGGTCGTGACGGTCAAGCCACCACCGGCCGAGTCCCCGGCGAACACGACCGTCGCCGGGTCCACCCCGTCGTCCACCAGCGCACGGTAGGCGCTCAGGGTGTCGCCGATCCCGGCCGGGAACGGGTGCTCGGGGGCCAGCCGGTAGTCCACCGAAAATGCCCTGAACCCGGTCTTGACCACCAGTTGTGCCGTCAGCGACAACGCGGTCCGCGGCGAGCCGAACACCCAGCCGCCACCGTGGAAGTACAGGATCGTCCCCGGGCGCACCCCTTGCTCAGGCTCGACCACCAGGGCCTGCCGGTCCCCGAGGGTCGTCGTGGAGGTGCGGATACCGGACGGGACGATCATTGTGGACATCAGCGTCGCGAAACCGGCCCGCAGTGCCTCGACCGAGGACGGTGGGCCCTCGGGACGGGGTTGCCGGAATATCGCGTCGATCTTCTCGCGCTGCTGCTTGCTCATTGCTTCTCCATCACCGATGGATGCCAGTACAGTATCTTCCGTGGCATCTACTTTCAACGCTAGCAGTGCCGACGTCCCGCAGCTCTTCGCCGACCTTGTGAGATGCGAGACACGCCTCTACAACGCGCTCAACGACCGCCTGCGCGAACGGCACGGGATAGTGACCTCGCAGTTCGAGTTCCTGCGCTACCTGCGCGACCACCCTGGCTCCCGGGTCGCGGACATCGCCGCCGAGTTCGCCATCGGCATCGGGGCCACCAGCAAGGGCATCGACCGACTGGAGAAACAGGGATGGGTCCTGCGCCGTCCCAATCCCTCGGACCGTCGTTCTTCACTGCTGGCGCTGACCGATCATGGTCGGGGCCTGGCAGACGCCGCCGAGGTCACCTTTACCGAACGAACGTCGGAACTGATCAAGAGCGCACTGCCGCCGCACCAGGTAGCGGCCACCGCACAGGCCCTGACACTCCTGCGCTCCGCCCTCGAACGCGATCAGACCGGTATGCCCACAGGCTGACCCGGACCAGCGCCCCACCGAAACGACAGCAGCACAGCTTGAGCTGGGGAATGGTTCTACCCTGGGGGTAGATACGATGTGTATACCTCGTATGTATAGTTGCGGTGTTCACTCATCGAGGTGGACGCCTCGCCCGGGGGTGGGTGGGTCCGGCCGGCTGCCGGGGGCGGCCGGACCCAGCGGGGCTGATGTGCTGAAGGGGAGGGTGGATGTCGGTTTCCCACACCTTGCTGGGGCTGCTGGAAGCGGAGCCGCGACATGGCTATGACTTGAAGAAAATCTATGACGAGCAGTTCGGGCAGGATCGGCCGCTGGCGTATGGGCAGGTGTATTCGACACTGTCGCGGTTGCTGCGCAACGGCCTGATCAAGGCCACCGGTGTCGAGCAGAGTGACGGGCCGGGACCGGAGCGCAAGCGCTACACGATCACCGATGCCGGAGTGACCGACGTGGCGCGCTGGTTGTCCACACCGGAAAGTCCACAGCCGTACCTGCAGAACACCCTCTACACCAAGGTCGTGCTGGCACTGCTGTCCGGGCGCAGCGCCGCCGATCTGCTCACTATCCAGCGCAGCGAGCATCTGGCCGCGATGCGCGTGTTCACCCAACGCAAGATCGACGGCGATTTGGCTGACCAACTGATCTGCGATCACGCCCTGTTTCATTTGGAGGCTGACCTACGATGGCTGGAACTCACCACGGCCAGGCTCGACGAACTCGCGACGGCGGTGCGGTCGTGAACCAGCCGTTGATCGTGGCGGACGATGTGCACAAGTCGTTCGGGAGCACCACCGCGCTGTGCGGAGCGAGTGTCGAGGTCGCGGCCGGTGAAGTACTGGCCATCATGGGCCCGTCCGGATCGGGCAAGTCCACCCTGCTGCACTGTCTGGCCGGGATCATCGCCCCGGATTCGGGGACCATCAACTACGGCGGGCAGGACTTGGTCGCGATGAGCGACAAGCAGCGCAGTGCGTTGCGGCGTACCGAGTTCGGCTTCGTGTTCCAGTTCGGACAGTTGGTGCCAGAACTGACCTGCCTGGAGAACGTGGCGCTGCCGCTCCGACTGGCCGGGATCGCCCGCAAACCCGCCGAAGCCAAGGCGATGGACTGGCTGGAGCGGCTGGAGGTCAAGGACGTCGCGGCCAAGCGTCCAGGAGATGCCTCGGGTGGGCAGGGACAGCGGGTCGCGGTGGCACGGGCCCTGGTGACCGGACCGAAGGTGGTGTTCGCCGACGAACCCACCGGGGCACTGGATTCCCTGAACGGGGAGAGGGTGATGCGGATGCTCACCGAAGCGGCCCGGCAGAGCAACGCAGCGGTGGTGCTGGTGACCCATGAACCGAGGGTCGCGGCGTATTCCGATCGCGAGATCGTGGTCCGCGATGGTGTCGCGACCATGCGGAAGCTGGCGGCATGATCCGAGATTTCGCGCTGGGACTTCGGCTGGCCGTCGGGGGCGGCCGAATCTCCGGCCCGGCGCTACTGCGCCTGGCGATGACCACGTTCGGCATCGCACTGGCCGTCGCAGTACTGCTGCCCGCCGCGTCGTTCGGCAACCTGATGGACAAGCGAGCGGACCGTAGCGCCGCCAACCTGCAGGTCAAGGCCGAGGCGCCGGGGGTAGCGCCACTGTTGGTCATGCGGGGCTGGTCGGTGGAGTTCCACGACCACTACGTCAACGCGACGGCCGTCGCCCCTACCGGCCCCACCTCGCCTGTCCCAACAGGACTGGACCGGGTTCCCGCCCCCGGTGAACTAGTGGTGTCCCCAGCGGTGCAGGAGATCCTGAATTCTCCGCTGGGTACGGCCTTGCGGGCCAGGCTACCCGGCACGATCGTCGGTCTGATCAGCAAGACCGGCGTGACCGACCCCGGTGATTTGCTGGTGTTCGCCGGGGCACGTCCCGATCAACTCACCGACGAAAAGTCCGTGACGAAGGTGTACGGCTTCGGCGGCTCGAGCCGCGGATTCGAAGCACAGGCCACCTTGTTGCTGTTCCTCGCTCCGGCATCGGTAGTGCTGTTGTTGCCGCTGTTGGTGTTTGTAACCACGGCCTCGCGGATGGGCGCGGCGCAGCGGGATCGACGTCTGGCCGCGTTGCGGCTGATCGGTCTGGACGCGCGGCAGGTCCGCCGGGTCGCCGCGGGCGAATCCCTGGTCGGCGCGGTCGCGGGCCTCGTGGTCGGCATCGGCCTGTTCCTGGTGCTGCGCAGCCAGATCGGCAAACTGGACCTGTTCGGCCTACGGGTCTACGGCGAGGATTTCGTGCCAGCCTGGCCACTGGCGGCGCTGATCGCGGTGCTGGTGCCCGCGCTGGCGATCGGAGCGGCGTTGTTCGGGCTGCGCCGGACGATCGTCGAACCCCTGGGGGTGGTGCGGATCGGCAAACCCCAGCGGCGGCAGATGTGGTGGCGTTGGACGATCCTCGCCCTCGGCGCGATGATGCTGATCTCGACCTTGTTCGCGGAAAAGAAGTCCAGCGAGTCCCTGGTCGTGGTCGCGATCACCGCGGGTAGTGCCTTGTCGCTGATCGGGGTGGCCACCGTGCTGCCCTGGGCGGTCGAACGGCTGGTCCGCACCATCCATGGCGGTGCGCCGTCGTGGCAGCTGGCGATCCGGCGCCTGCAGTTGGACAGCGGCACCGCCAGTCGCGTGGTGTCCGGCCTGGTGGTGGTACTGGCGGGGGCGATCCTGATCCAGGCCTTGGTGGCCGCCCTCGGCGCCAGTGACTCGAGCCAGAGCAGTCCGTCCACCCTGGGTACCGCGTCCGTGCAGGTGTCGACCAGGCAGGGCGTGGCCGAGGATGCGGTACAACGGGCCAGGGCCGTGTCGGGTATCACCGCGGTGCAGACCCTGCGCGGCGCCTTTGCCAAGCCGGGGAACGGATCCTCCAGCAAATACGTGCAGTACGTGCAGATCGGCGACTGTGCGGCACTGGCGCTGCGCGCGAAACTGCCCTCCTGCACCGATGGGGCAGCGTTCTATGTGGACCCCAACCCCCAGGACCGCTACCGGGCGGAGCAGGCAGCACCGGCCGGTGTACAGCGGTTGTCCAGCTCATCCCAGGACAACGAGTCCACCGAAGGTACACAATGGACAGTACCGGATTCGCTGCGACACATCCCTGCGGCCAACGCCGTGCGGTCCGTGAGCGGGGACCTGCTGTTGACCCCGGGCGCACTGGGTGGCGCCCAGATCCCGGGTGCCCTGCCCATGTTCTATATCTCCGGAAATGGCACTCCGAATGAGGTGGCCGACCGGGTCGGGGCGGCGTTGAGCCCGTTGGCGTGGCAGGCCAGCATCAGCACCATCGACGGGTCCGACTTCCGGGCCAGCAGCGATCGGATCTCCCAGCAGATCCGCAGTACGCTGCTGTTCGTGTCGGTGTTCGTCCTGTCCATCGCCGCGCTCAGTCTGCTCCTGTTGTCGGTGGAACAGATCACCGAACGGCGCCGCCCGCTGGCCGCGCTGTCCGCGTCCGGGGTGCCGATCTCGGTGCTGGCAAAGGGATTGCTGTGGCAGACCGCGATCCCGGTCGGGGTCGGGGTAGTGCTGGCGGTGGCCACCGGGATCGGGGTGACCGCCCCGATCCTGCGCATGGCCGACCTGCCCTACACCTTCGATGGGGGCGGTATCGCCATCCTCATCGCGGCGGCCGTGCTGGCGGTATTGCTGGTCACCGCGGCGACTTGGCCGCTGCTGCGGTCGGTCACCCGTCTCGACGGACTCCGCGCCGAATAAGCGCCCGCGCGGTGTCCCACGCCAATCGGCGTGGGACACCGCGCGAGCACAGGGCCGGATGTCGATATCCCAGACCAAGCGCTCCCGGTCAGGGCTGGAGCCAGCGGTCGAACCAGGCACGGGTGCGGCGCAGGATGTCGAGTTGGTGGTTGCGTTCCCGGATCGAGTGGCCCTCCCTGGGGTAGATCACGAACTCGTGCTCGGCGCCGAAGTGGCGCAGTGCCCGATGGAAGTACACGGCCTGCCCCAGAGGAACGTTGGTGTCCTCGGCGCCGTGCAGGATGAGCACCGGGGTGCGGACACGGCTGGCGAACGAGACGGGGCTGAGCGCGTCATGTGGGTGTGGGCCGATTCCGTCCCACCCGGTGCTACCACCGAGCGCGGCCTCGAACTGGCCGTTCTCCCCGGTCGCGGCGAGCATCCCCCAGTCGACGACACCGGCGCTGACCAGCGCGGCGCGAAACCGGTCGGTCTGCCCGATCGCCCAGGCGGCCATGAACCCGCCGTGACTCCCACCGGCGATGCCCAGCCGATCGGGGTCGGCGATGCCCTCGTCGATGAGCAGGTCGATGCCGGCCAGGATGTCGGTCCACTCCTCCCGTCCGACCCTGCCCGCGACGCTGGCCGCGAACTCGTGACCGTGGCCCTGGCCGCCGCGCGGGTTGGGCAGGAACACCGCGTAGCCAGCGTTGGCCAGCCACTGCGCGCTGGAGAACCAGAACAACTGAAGGCGATCGGCGTACCGGTCGTAGGGGCCTCCGTGCACGATCGTGACGAGCGGGAACGGCCGTCCGACGCGGACTTCCCGACCGGCAGTACGAGCAGACCGTCCAGATCGAGGCCGTCTGCGGCACGGTAAGCCAGCGGCAGCTGGGTGCCGAAGGTGATGCCGTCCAGTTCGGGGCGGGTGTCCGTGATCTTTCGCAGCGGCCCGGCCGGTGGCCCGACGTGAACGTTCGCGGGTTGGTAGCGGGTGCCGGTCAGTACCGCGATCGCCGTGCCATCGGGGGTGGAGGTGAGGGAGTCGAGGCGGCCGGGGTGCTGTGACAGCGGCGTGGGACCGTCGGGGTCGAGCCGGGCGAGGGTCGTATTCAGGCCGTCGGCGAACACCACCAGAGGGGCGGCGTCGGTCTGGCACAGTTCGGTGGGGCACATCGGAAGGTCTGCGGTGCGGTTGCGGCGGACGCGGTTGCTCATGGCCAGGTCGAACACCGCGGTGCCGGCGTGGAGGACCGGGGTGAGGGCGACGTAACCGAGGTGCCAACCGTCTTCAGCCGGCCACCAGGCCAGGGATTGTGCCTCAACCTCGACCGGTCCGAGGTCCTCCGCGGTCCCCGTTGCGGGGTCGAACAGGTGCAGTCGGCCGGTGCGAGGACCGTAGTCCAGGTCGGCGCTGGCCTGAGTGAGCACGGCGAGCGGGCCACCGTCGGGTCGTTGCCGCAGTTCCACGACGTGCCGGTCGCCGAACACCGCCGGAGTGATGACCTGGCCGCTGCGCAGGTCGAGCAGGCGCAACCGGGCACGCGGTTCGCGCTCACCGACGACAATGGCGTCGTCGCGGTCCTGGGCGCGGCGCGTGTCCTGCTCGGTGGGCTCGTCCTCGGCGAGCAGAGCGACCAGGTCGGGATCAGCGAGCGGCAAGTGGTCGATGATACCCGCGCGCCAGTCAGTCATCGCGATCACCACGCCGTCGGCGGCGGTGAGCCGGTGCACCTGCGGAGTGCCACGCTCGGCGCGGTCGGACAGGAAGTACAACGTGCGCGAGTCCGCGGACCAGCGGGGCCTGGACTCCGTCGCGATGTCGGCGGTCACCCGACTCCACACACCGTCGCCTTCGATGTCGGCCAGCCAGAGTGCGGTGTCGAGATGGTCACCGATCCTGCTGCTGGGGGCGAGAACGTAGCAGAGCAGATGCCCATTCGGAGCGAGAGCCGGGGTCTGCGGGACGCGACCCTCGACCACGAGTTCGGCGGTCAAACTTGTCATGCGATCAGTGTGCCAACGTCAACAGCGCACCGTCTGGGGTCCCCGTAGTAATGGCGGAGGGAACCGGCGTCAACGTCAAGTGTGGTGAGGCGCTGACTGGAAATCCGGTTGTGCTGCCGCCAATACTGCCGGAACCCCACAAAGGGGACATTCCGGCTGACCCCGAACGGAGAGCCTCCAAGTCCGCACCGTAGTGGCGATGAGCAGGGGACCTAGCGCCGAACCGAACATCAGTGCAGGTCAGGAAAATCCGGTGAAAATTCCCCAGGACCACCTGCCCCCCCCATTAGCCGTGCGCGGTCCGCACCAGCGCCACGATCCGCGGCAGCACCTGCGCGGCACCCTCCAGTGGCAGCACGTGCCCGACCCCCGGCAGCACCACCGCCGTGCCCTCCTCCACCGCACCGGCGAGCTGCTCGACGTCGTCCGCCGGGACCAGCCGATCCCGCTCCCCCACCATCACCGTCACCGGCGTCCGCCCCACCAGCGACAACGCCGCCTCCCGCGCGTAGGCGTCCAACGCCGGACGGAACGCGGACACCGTGTGCGGCCAGTTGCCCCGGATCATCTGCACGGTCAGCTCCACGTCGTCCGGATCGGGGTCGAAACCGAACAGCCACCACCGCAGCCCGGCACTCACCGCCTTGCTGGTGTGGTCCTTGACCAGCCCGACGAACTTGGACCCCAGCACGGACTCCAGATCGCGCACCAGCCTGCCCAGCGCGTTCGGCCACGCCGCCGAAGCCTCCGTCGTGAGCCCGCCCGCCGACGTCGACAGCAAGACCAGCCCACCGACCCGCTCCTTGAACAACCGCGGATGCCGCTGGGTGAGCGCCATGATCGCCAGGCCGCCCATGTCGTGCCCCACCAGCACCACCCGGCCCGCCGGCACCGCGTGCTCGATGATCTCCGCCAGATCGTCACCCAGCTGCGCCATCGTCGCGGTGCCCCGCTTGGCCCGCCCGGACTCGCCGTGCCCGCGATGGTCGTACGCGACCACGCCCACCGGACCCTCCACGGCCGTCGGCAGCAACGGCGCGATCCGGCGCCAGCTGCGGTGGTCCAGCGCGTAACCGTGCGCGAAAACCACGGTGACCGGCGCCGACGGAACGCCCCACCGCACGAGGTGCAGGGACGTACCGTCGGCGAGCAGGAAGCGGTCCATCAGGACGAGCGCAGGAACCTGTCGAGCACCCGGACGCCGAACTTCAGCGCGTCCACCGGGACCCGCTCGTCGACGCCGTGGAACAGCGCGGAGAAGTCCAGGTCCGCGGGCAGTTTCAGCGGGGCGAAGCCGAAGTTGCGGATCCCGAGCTCCTGGAACGACTTCGCGTCCGTGCCACCCGAAAGCATGTACGGCAGCGTGCGGGCGCCCGGGTCCTCGGCGAGCACCGCGGCGGTCATCGCGTCGACCAGCGCGCCGTCGAAGGTGGTCTCGACCGGCGGGAGCTCCATCCACTCCCGCTCGATGTCCGGGCCGAGGATCTCGTCGAGCTCGGTGTTGAACGCCTCCAGGCGCCCCGGCAGGATCCGGCAGTCCACCGAAGCCTCGGCGAACGACGGGATGACGTTGGACTTGTAGCCCGCCGAGAGCATCGTCGGGTTCGCCGTGTCACGCAGGGTCGCGCCGATCATGCGGGAGATGTTGCCCAGTTTGGCGACCGAGCCCTCGATGTCGTCCTCGGGGAAGTCCCAGCCGGTGATCTCGGTGACCCCGGCGAGGAACTCCCGGACCGAATCGGTGAGCACCAGCGGGAAACGGTGGTTCCCCAGCCGGGCGACCGCCTCGGACAGCTTGGTGACGGCGTTGTCGCGGTGGATCATCGAGCCGTGGCCCGCGGTGCCGCGCACGCGCAGCTTCATCCAGCGGATGCCCTTCTCGGCAGTCTCGATGAGGTACGCCCGGACGTCGTCCTTGAGCGTGATGGAGAAACCACCGACCTCGCTGATCGCCTCGGTGACGCCCTCGAACAGCTCCGGCCGGTTCTCCACCAGCCACTGCGCGCCGAACTTGCCACCGGCCTCCTCATCAGCGAGGAACGCGAACACCAGGTCGCGCGGCGGGACGATGTTGTTCAGCTTGTAGTGCCTGGCCAGCGCGAGGGACATGCCGACCATGTCCTTCATGTCGACCGCCCCGCGGCCCCAGACGTAACCGTCCTGGATCGCGCCCGAGAACGGGTGCACGGACCACTCGGACGCGTCGGCCGGGACGGCGTCGAGGTGCCCGTGGATCAGCAGCGCGCCCCGGCTCGGGTCGGCGCCGGGCAGCCGCACGATGACGTTGTGCCGGTTCTTGCCGCCGGACTCGACGTAGGTGATCTCATACCCGGCGTCCGTGAGCTTCTCGGCGACGTACTCCGCGGCGACCCGCTCCCCGACCAGGGTGTCGGGGTCGCCGGTGTTGGTGGTGTCGATGCGGATGAGCTCGCTGGTCAGGGTGACGGCCTCGTCAGCGGCTGTATCGATCAGGTTCGGTTCGCTCACCCGGCATTCCTACCATTGCGGCCCGTGACAGCCGACAGCGAAACGCACCAACCGTTTGTCCGTGCGTGTCTGAATAGCTGTGAGCCTCTTCGCTGGGTGACCAAGTGTCTTTTTCCACTCAAACCCCGCCGTATAGTTCGTTATACACTTTGATATTGTGGGTCATTTGACGCAGACCGGACATCGGTTCCCTGCCAAGCTCCGGTCAGATCGAGAACCCACTGGAGGAAGCCATGCCCACCCGTTTACCCCTCGCGCTGGGCCTTTGCCTGGTACTGGCCGGTTGCACGGCGAACTCCGGCACGGGCCCAGCCGTCTCCTCCAGCGCCACTCCCCCGCCGCCATCCACCAGCGCAAGCCCGGAGCTCGCCATCCAGTGGGTGGACGGGTACTGCCAGGCGGTCAACGACTTCCGGAAGGACCACAACGAGGTCCTCAACTCCACGAGTGGCGACTCCCCCAAGGCCTTCGCCAAACAGCTGGTCCCCTACACCGCCGTCCTCACCAAGGCGATCGACCGGCTGAACGCGCTCCCCGCCGCCCCGGCCCCGGCGGGCGAAACCGCCAAGAAGACGTTCCTCGACAACTACACCGCGGCGCGGGACAAGGTGACCTCGGCGAAGGCCAAGCTGGACGCGGCCAAGAACAGCACCGCGGCGCAGAACAAGGCCGTGGACACGATGATCGAAGCGCAGAAGCTCGCGATGCGCGCGTACGACCCGGTCGGCGCGATCATGACGTCACCCGAGTTGTCGGACGCCTCCGCCCGCGCGACACACTGCACCGAGCCCTGAGACCGTCAGCTGGGAAACCGAGGTCCCTGAAGGCCACCATGACGGCGTTTAACGCCGTCATGGTGGCCTTCAGGGACTTGCATTCGCGGCTGACGGTCAGGCGGTGACCAAGGACAAGCCGTAGGCCTGCAGGATCTCGTTCACCGGCTGGAACCAGGTCTCGCCGCCCGAGCTGCAGTTGCCCCAACCGCCGGAGGTGACGCCCTGGGCCTGGTCGCCGGTGATGAACGAGCCGCCGGAGTCGCCGGGTTCGGCGCAGACGTTCGTCCTGGTCACCTGATACACCGCGCCCTGGCTGTAGTTGACGGTCTCGTTGAGCCCGAGCACGGTGCCGCAGTGCCAGTGCGTCGTCGAGCCGGAGCGGCAGACGGACGTGCCGACCGGGGCCACCCGCGAGCCACGGACCAGTGCGTCACTCACCGTGCCCCAGCCGAGCACGACCGGGACTGTGTACCAGCCATTACTGATGCGGACGAACGAATAGTCGTTGCCGGGGAAGGAAGAACCGGCGAACGAGCCCATCGCGGAGCCGTCCCAGCCGACCACCGAACTACCCGCGCCACCGCAGTGGCCAGCGCTGACGAAGCCGCCCTGCACCGAGAATCCGATCGAGCAGCGGGTGTTTCCGTTGATGTAGTAAGGATCCCCGCCGACAGTGCCCGCCGAGAAGGTCTGCGGTTCGGCCCCGGTCACGACAGTCACCGGACCTGCCTGCTTCGCGCGACTCAGGAACGAGGCGACCTCGGCGTCGTTCGCGCCGGGCTTGACGGTGACCACGACACTGCCCGTACGGGGGTCGGTACGCCAGCCGCTGATCCCCGCCGGAGCCGCTTTGGCCTTGGCGTACGAGTCGATCGCGGTCTTGGTCGCGTCCAGCGCGGCGGCGCTGAGCTTGGCGGGCACGGTTTCGGCGCCCGTGGCCAGTACGGCCGCGGCCGCCCGCTCGTCGGTCAGGCCGACGACGAGCTTGCCCCTGACCGGATCGAACCAGGTGCCACCGAACGCCGCGCCCGCCGCCCGCTGTGCGGCGGGCATCAGCCGGGTGGCGACGGATTCCTGTGACAGACGGGTTTCCGCCTGTTGGGCGCTGAGGCCAAGGTCGTGCTGCATCGCGGTCACCAGACCAGGTGACAACGGCTGGGCGAAGGCGATGGGAGCGACAGCGGCACCGGACACGAGGCCGAGTGCCAGCAAAGTGGCAGAGCTCAGCCGTAGCAAGATTCTTCGACGCATCACTTTTCTCCTTGCGGCGGGGAAGGGAGTAAGCGCGCTTCGGCAGAGTGTGTGCGTCCGCGCACTTTGCGTCTAGGTCTAGACCACAACTTGTCCGAAAACGGTCAAAGTGTCGGCGTATATGGCGTTATACAATGGTCTTTCTCAGAATGCGATGATAATGGTTTTCATCTGCTCCCGGCAACGGCACTGGCGGGCGCCTGCTACCTGGTGCTGGTGGACGTGCTCGCCCGCGTGCTCAGCGACAGCGAGCTCCCCCTCGGCATCCTGACCGCCGTCGTGGGCGTGCCGGTGCTGCTCTGGCTGCTGCGCCACCCGAGCGGGGGGAACACCCATGACGCGGGTTAGGTTCGACGGCGTCTCGGTCGCCATCGACGAGGTCGACATCGTCCACGACGTGGACCTCGACGCGGCGCCCGGTGAAGTCGTCGGCGTGCTGGGGCCCAACGGGAGCGGCAAGTCCACCTTGCTGCGGGCGTTGTACCGGGCGCTGCGGCCGCGCGGGCGGCGTCCTGATCGACGACACCGACGTCTGGACCGGGCTGACCGCGCGCGAGGCCGCCCGCCGGACCGCGGCCGTCACGCAACACTGCTCCGGCTCGGCGTCACCGAAGTCGTGCTGATGGGCCGGATCCCGCACCAGACGGCGTTTTCCCGCACCACCGCGGCCGATCACCAGGCCGCCACGGCCGCGGTGCGCGAGGTCGGCATGGACGGCTCGGCGGCCCGCGCGTACTCGACCTTGTCGGGCGGCGAGCGGCAGCGCGTGCTGCTCGCCAGGGCGTTGTGCCAGCAGGCGCGGGTGCTCGTCCTCGACGAGCCGACCAACCACCTCGACATCGCCCACCAGCTCGAGTTCCTGGAGCTGGTGCGGCGACTCGACGCGACCACGCTGATCGTCCCGCACGACCTCAACCTCGCGGCGGCCTACTGCGACCGGCTCTACCTGCTCTCCGCGGGCCGGGTCGTCGCGGCGGGCCCGGTCGCCGAGGTGCTCACCACCGAGGTCGTCCGCGCCGTGTTCGACGTCCATGCCCACGTGGGCGTCCACCCGGTGACCGGCGCCCCAGCTGTCTCTGTCCCCTTTGCACTCCCCCAGCGAAGAGGACCACCCAGTCGATGTCCCGCCTTCGCGACCGTCCCGGCGAGAACGGGCAGCTCGCCGGGACGGCGAACTACGACACGCCAGTCGTGTGGCGGTGCGGCTCGTGATCCACCGATCGGCTGATCCCGGGTCAGCCCTTTCGGAGCTCGTCATAGCCGTGCGGACGATCAGCGGCAACGACTGGGGCCGCGATGCTTGACCTCCTGACAGGGAGGTGGGAAACCGATGAAACCCAGAAGCCGCACAGGCTTGGTGGTCGCGCTGCTGACGATGTCGGCCGGGCTGCTCAGCGGCCCGGCCGGCGCGACCGGCGGGGACGTCCCCACGGTGGTCCGGACCGACGCGGGAGCGGTCCGGGGCACCGTGACGGGCGAGCTCCGCACCTTCGACGCCATCCCGTACGCGGCACCGCCGGTGGGCGCGCTGCGCTGGCGGCCGCCGCAACCGGTGACACCATGGCGGGCACCCCAGGACGCGACCGGACCGGCGAGCGCCTGCCCGCAGGACGCGAACCCGGAAGCGCCGACCGGAAGCACCGACGAGGACTGCCTGTACCTCAACGTGACCACGCCGCGGAAGCCGTCGGCCCGGCCACGACCGGTGCTGGTCTGGCTGCCCGGCGGCGGGTTCTTCCTCGGCGCGGGCAGCAACTACGGGCCCGGCGACCTTGTCACCCGCGGCGACGTCGTGGTGGTGACGGTCAACTACCGGCTGGGGATCTTCGGGTTCTTCGGCCACGACGGACTGCCCGATTCCGGCACCTTCGGCCTGCAGGACCAGCAGGCCGCGCTGCGGTGGGTACAGCGGAACGCCGCCTCGTTCGGCGGCGATCCCGGCAACGTCACGCTGGCCGGGGAGTCTGCGGGCGGGATGAGCACCTGCGCGCAGCTGACGTCACCGGGGTCGACGGGACTGTTCGCGAAAGCCCTGATGCAGAGCGGTTCCTGCGCCTTCGACTGGCCCGCGAACGGCCAGTACCCCGGCCAGGGCGCGGGCGCGCCCTGGCTTCCGCAGTCGGCGGTAAGGCAGGTAGGCGGCGAGGTCTCGGCCGACCTGGGCTGCCCGGGCGGGGCGAAGGCGTTGGACTGCCTGCGCGCACTGCCCGCGTCGGAAGTGGTGAAACAGACACTCTCGTTCGTCTCCCCGGCGTACGGCACTTCGGTGCTGCCGGAGAATCCGGCCGCCGCGATGCGGGCGGGCCGCTTCCACCGGGTGCCCGTGCTGTCCGGCAACAACCACGACGAGGCGCGGAGCTGGCTGATCGCCTTCGGTGACGACCGGATCGACGCGGCGGCATACCACCGGCTGGTCACCGACATGGTCGGCGGGAGCCTGGCCCCGAAGGTGGAGGCCGAGTACCCGCTCGCCCGCTACGAGAGCCCGGCCATCGCTTGGGGCGCGGTGACCACGGACCGGATCTGGTCGTGCAACCAGGTCACCACCGACCGGCAGCTCGCTCGCCGGGTGCCGACCTACGCCTACGAGTTCGCCGACCGGGACTCGCCGCTCACCCGGGCGTTCCCCGGCAAGGTCCCGCTGGGCGCGGCGCACGCGATGGAGCTGCCGTACCTGTTCTCGCTCGGCGGCGCGGAGTTCCAGTTCACCCCCGACCAGCGACGACTCGCCGCGCAGATGGTGGACTACTGGACCGCGTTCGCGCGCACGGGCGACCCGAACGGACCGGACCGTCCACAGTGGTCACCGGTCCGGGACGGGGTGTCCGGCCTGTCGCTCGCACCCGCCGGGCAGGGCGACATCCGGCGGGTGGACCTCGCCGCGGGACACCACTGCGGCTTCTGGGGATCCCTGTAACACCGAAGCTGCTGCCGCCCATGACCAGCCGGTAGAGCACTGCGACGGGATGACGCGCTCGGTCATGGGCGGCGGAAGGTCACGTCCGCCAGCCCGTTGAGCTTCACCACCAGCTCGAAGTCATCGGTGCCGAGCCGGAACGCCGCCACGTACGTGCCCGCGGCGACCTTCGTCGAAGTCGCCTGGACCGGGGCGCAGGTCGCGTCGACCACGGTGATCACGGAGAAGCCGATTCCGGGGTCCTCGTAGAAGAACTTGATCGCGCCGAGGGGCTTGCGGTCCCGCAGGAGCACGCCGCCGACGGGATACTTCGACAGCCCTGGATTGAGTCTCTCCGCTGTGACACCCTCGGGCAGCTGGTAGACGAGGGGATACGGAACCTTCGGGTCCTGCTCGAAGTACAAGTCGGTGCAGTTCCCGACGGGCGTCGAGGTCGCCGCCGCCGTCGGCCGGGAGGAAGGCGGCGCTTGGTGCTCGGGGGCTCCGCCTGCATCCTGGTCCCCCCGGAGCAGCCAGACCGCGCCGGTGATGGCCAGGGCGATCACGACCACGACCGCTGCGACGGCGACTACGCGGCGTCGCCGTGGCGGTCGCGACGGGTGGCCGGGCAGGTGGAGCCAGCCCGTGGCCGTGGTCTCCTTTTCCCGCACCTTGACCCGGTGGAACAGTTCGGCGTCGACGCCGGGGTAGCCGTGCCGGACGACCGAGCCGTGGAAGCGGTCGGACAGGATCGCCGCGACGGTGGCCGTGGCCGGGGCGATCCGAAGCTCGTCGCGCAGGCGGGCGCTGTCCAGCAGCCTGGCCAGGTGGACCAGGTGCGGACCGTTGGGGAATCCCGAGTCGTCGAGCAGCACGTCGGCGTCGTGCAGGGCCACCCGTACGCGAATCTGGGCCGTCTGACTCGCCCGCATCAGCACGCGCGGTCAGGCACCCGTAGAGCTCATGCCGAAACCTCTCAAGCTCACCAAGTGCATCGTCTCGACGGTCGTTATGCAACACTGATCACGCAGCCCTTGGTAGCGATCTACTTCCCTCAACAAGAAGCATGATCAACCAGGGGCTGCCTTCGTGATCAACCGGGGGTAGGCGACACACACCCCGACCTTAAAACTCAAGCTGAGCTTGTTGTTTAACCAGGTGGTGTCTGGTGGGGGCCCCGGTTGGTCATGGGTGAGGCCCTTGGTTGATCATTCCTTCTTGCTACAGACGGAAGATCGACCAAGGGCCTCAGTTGATCAGTGT